>JASFYN010000001.1:300000-543363 GCA_030055615.1 Methanothermobacter sp.
TCTAGTTGGTCTATGTGTAATGATAGTCCATGTTCAATTTTGAATTGGCTGGGACCGTTATCTTCTATGAGACATGTTATCTTCATGCTATCCCCTTTTTTTGGTCAAGTTTATCTAGGATTTTGTTAATTTTCTTTTGAACTTGTTTTATGGGCTTTTCAGTGTTTATAATATGCCAGTCTTTGGCTAATTTGAGGGCTTTCTCGCGGACTCGCTCAAGATCTTCAAAGTTTTCAAACATTTCATGTTCATTCCTTTCCTGAAGACGTTTTAACGCTTCTTGGGGGGAAACATCAAGGAAAAACATGTATTCTGTGGTGGGAAAGATAAATGAAAAGATATGATATAATATCCTTGCTAGTGTTGATGGTAAGTATGCCACCCCCATAAGGTATCTTACAAATATTATGGTGTCAGCCCCTGGATTTGACCAATAGTATAATCTGAGGGATCTTATAACATCCAATGCGTAATATATGCTCGCTTTTAAGTGGTTTATTTTCCCACCTTCAAGCAGGGCTTTTTTTGCTTTTCGACCATATGGATTGTCATCTTCTGGATGCGACCTGAATATAACCTTTTCTCCCATGTTCTCGTATCTTTTTTTTTATGAGTTTTCCGTGTGTGTCTTTGCCGGCTCCGTCTAATCCGTCAATAACTATGAATCTCATAGGGCACACCCTAGATTAGGAGGTAAACTGCCACTGCCCCCATGCACGCTGTTATGTTGTCAAGTCCCCTTGGTGTGATGCCTTCTATTATCGTGGCCACGGCTGCTATAACAAATATTATAAGCCATTTTATGGGCTGTAGATAGTAAAGTAAGATTAGTGGTAGTGTTATTAGGAGTGTGATGAACATTGCAAGGGATCCTTCGATACTTTTAACATCTCCTAGGATGTTGTATTTTCTTCTGCCATATTTTTCGCCGATGAGTGATGCTAGGCCGTCACCATATGACATTGCCGCGATTCCGATTCCAATAATCCATGGATGATCGAAGAATAGTAGGGCGAGGAGAGTCCAGGAAATGGAATAGTATACGAGTCCAAGGCCATGACCATAGGATGATACTTTATGTTCCATTTTAAAGGGTGAATAGGGACTTATAAGGAAAGTTAATAGAATAAAAGGTGCTGCTGCAAGGAATGTCATAACCCACCAACTTTTAAAGACTGGTAATATAAAGATGATATTACCAACCATTATATGTACAAATTTGCGACTAATATTCAAGTTTTGGAACTTATCTGCTATAAGGAGTAAGATTGCAACATAACCATATACTAGTGCCAGGCCGAGTATATCATTGATTGTCATATTATCATTAGAGATCATATTGGGTATATTTGACTTTTGGTTGAGGTGTTGATGATGAAAGCTTATATAGAAATATTAAGGCCAGTTAATGCCTTGATGGCTGTGGTTTCAATCCTTTTAATGGCCCTTATAGGCTGGGAATTCAATTTAAGGGTTCTGATAGCGGCTGTTGTTGTTTTCATGGCCACAGGGGCTGGTAATATTATTAATGATTATTTTGATTATGAAATCGATGCAATAAATAGGCCTGGGAGGCCTATACCGTCTGGTCGTATTAGAAGGGGGGTTGCGGGTGTTTATGCGATAATACTTTTCATTTTAGCTTCTATATTCGGTTTTTATCTGGGTTTGTTC
Source organism: Methanothermobacter sp. (assembly GCA_030055615.1). NCBI lineage: Archaea > Methanobacteriati > Methanobacteriota > Methanobacteria > Methanobacteriales > Methanobacteriaceae > Methanothermobacter > Methanothermobacter sp. The sequence goes on from JASFYN010000001.1 coordinate 301,675, forward strand.
CCAGGTTTTATAGTGGTTGGAAGTTCGCTGCTTATGATATACTATGCTCATACACTTAAAAGAGAATGTTTCATAGGCAACTTTGTAGTATCATTCCTGACAGGATTAAGTTTTGTATTTGGGGGTATAATAGTCGGTGAAACAGTCAAGGCGGCTTATATAGGATTTTATGCTTTCCTCATGAGTATGGCAAGGGAAATAATCAAGGACATGGAAGATATAGAAGGGGATAGAATGGAAGGAGCTAAGACGTTACCAATAAAGTATGGTCACAAAATTTCAAGTATAATAGCCGCTATTTTCATCTTCATAGCCAGTCTAACAAGCCCCATACTCTACATAATAAAAATATTCAGCATCCTCTATATTCCAATTTTATCAATGGCGATAATAGTATTCTTAGGGGCTGCGTTCAAGATTTTATCGGATCCTAGGAAGGAAACTGCCAGTAGGGTTTCCAAGCAGATAAAAATAGGGATGGGCATAACTTTCATAGCCTTCGCACTAGGGAGCGAAACATTAACAAAAATAATATTGGGATTATAGTCACTGGAAAAAATTAATATATGTGAAAATAGGACATTGAGAATGAGGGTTTAAGGAGGTAGTATTTTTTCACACCCCCCATTCATCCTCCTTCAACCCGTTAACCATCTAACACCCCCCCTTTAAAAATATTAACTTATCCATAGATGCTCCTACATTATAGCACCTATAGGGGGGGTTTCCATTTTTAGGCGACCTCCCCCATTACAAAAGCCAAACTAGGATAAACAGTTAGAAAGCTTAACATGTGGTGTTTTACTCTCCACTTTTTATACCAGTTATATCAACTACATCTACGAGTTTCCAAACATAGGATCTTTCCATTTTAACAAGACATGCCAGTGGATCTTCAGGGGAATGGCCCAAGGCTTTAAGCACCTTCCTAGAAAGGCCTTTTTCCTTGATCAGGTCTGTGAACATTCTTCTAACCCTATTCTTCTCATCCTGGTCTGTTACTTCGACTATTTGCCCTTGTAGTGTCACGAATTTGTAACTTGAAAGGTCTGGTTCGAATTCTTCTATCTCCACTGCAACATAGGGGTTTTTCTTTAAGAGTTCGATTTTCCGTCCATATTTAGTTGAAAGGAAGTACAAGTGTTCCCCATCAAACACATAAAGGAATGGTGCTATATAGGGGTATTCTCCACTGAAGGCTATTCTACTTATAAAATTCTCGCTTATAAACTCGTCGTATTCTTCCTTTGACATTAAGGGTATTTTAACAATCCCCATTATTATAACCTCCATACTATTTTTTGATGGGATAACCTCTTTTTATCCAAGAAGTTATCCCCCCAAGGAGAGTTCTAACATTCTTGTAACCGTTTATTTTGAGCAGACTCGCTGCCATGGTCGACTTATAACCTGAATCACAGTAAACAACCAAATTGTCAGGTATGTTGTCCAGGTTTTCTGGGATTTCACCGACCCAGCAATGCTCGGAACCTTCTATATGATATTTTTCACGATCTGCATGTTTCCTAACATCTAGGATGAAGAAGTCCGCACCTTTGTCAATCTGGGATTTAAGCTGATCTACAGTCCATGCTTCCAGTTTGTCACATTTCATCCCATTAATGTACCAATTGGGGAAGCCACCCTGGAGGTAACCATACTTGTTGTCATATCCTAGTCTTATAAGGGATCTTCTCACAAGCTCGTTGGATCCGTTTTCATCTACTATGATTATCGGATCCTCATAATCTAGGAAGTATCCTGCGAATGCTGGGAAACCATCGCTCCAAATGTTCAAACTTCCTGGTATATGACCTCCAGAGAAGCTTGTGGGATTCCTAACATCGACCAATTGGGCCCCTTCTTTGATCATGTCATTGAATTCTTGGACATTTAATGGTTCTAGGTAGGGGTTTTCTAATGGCGCTCCTTCTAGGTTGTTTTTTTCCATCCTTTTAAAGTAGGGTGGCATGTAAACTTTTTCATTCCTTTTATGTTCTATGAAGGTTTCCTTGTCCAATTTTAGCATGGGATTTGTTAACTTTTCATATCCTATGGTTGTAAGGTCTTGGTCTCTTATCTGGGCGCCGCAGACCGAACCAGCGGTGTGCGCAGGACATACTATAACATGATCACCCAATGGTAATATTTTTTATGCAGGCTTTCGTAGAGCAAGCTTGCAGTTTCTGGTATTTTTTCTTCCCCAAAAAAGTCGACCCGGCCAACTTCTCCCGGGAATAGCACATCACCAACAAATACCATCAATGGGGTTTTTCCATCATCTTCTACGACTATGGATATGCTCTCATAGGTGTGGCCTGGTGTTTCAAGGATCTCAAGCTCAAGAAGTCCTAGTTTGAAAACGTCACCTTCAATTACACCGGTCCCATATTTGAAGTCTAGTTTGTCTCCATGGAGTATTTCGGCATCAACATATTTTGTAAGTTCCAATGATCCTATGGTGTAATCTTCGTTCCTATGTGTTTCGAAGATGTAGCGTATGCTCATATCATTTTCTCTTGCAAGGTCAAGGTAGATTTCAACATCTCTACGAGGGTCTATGACCGCAGCTTCCCCATCCGACCCTATAAAATAGGAATTATGGGATATTCCTTCCGACTTTACTATCTCAAGTAACAATTTTCATCACCTTATTTATAATAGATTCTATCTTGTCTTGAGGGTGTTTTGTGGAAATTTTAACCAGATTTTAACTCCTTTTCCTCCTTTTATTTTTATTTCGCCATTGAGTTGTTTGGTGAGGGCATACATCAGTTTAATGCCTAATGTTTCACATTCTTCTGGTCTGAAATTTTCTGGGAATCCAACCCCATCGTCTTTGATGATAATATTGATGTGACCGTCTTTTTTGCATGCTTTTATGGTTACACTCCCTTCACCTTCTGGGAATGCATGTTTCAAGGCATTTGTCAAAGCCTCGTTTATTATGAGTCCAGTGGGGATGGCCTGGTTTATGTCGAGTTTTATATCCTGGATTTGACATTTAAACTCAACTTTCTGGGTTGGATATGTTGCTTTCAACTCTAATATCATATCCTTTAGGTAATCTTTGAAGTCTATGAATGATAGATCCTCTGAATGGTATAGTTTTTCATGGGCTCGTGCTATTGCCTTTATCCTATTGATTATTTCCTGTATTTGCCCTTTATCCTTTGTCATGTGTTTTTTCTGGAGGTTTATGAGACTTATTATAACCTGGAGGTTGTTTTTAACCCGGTGATGTAACTCTGCAAGCATTGCATTTTTTTCTTTGAGACTTTTTTCGAGGGATTTTTCATATTCCTTGATATTGGTTATGTCACGTAATGATATGAGGATACATTCCTCCCCTTCCCAGTATGTTTTGGCTGTTCTTAATTCAGCATACCTTATACTCCCATCAGCTGCCAAAATTTCGATTTCCTGGACCATGCTGGGTTTCAATGGTTTTCCTATAATCTTCCCCGATATACCCTCTGTTTCCAAGCCAAAATATTCTATAGCTTGTTGGTTGGCATAGTATACCCTACCCTCCTTGTTAATGATGAATATACTCTCTGGACTGTTTTCAACTATGTTAAGGAAGTTTTTCATCGACTTCTCTAATTTTTCTTCGAATTTTTTCTTCTCAGTAATATCTGACATGATGACGCCTATACCCTTTTCAGTGGTGGTGGGGATTTCAATTGGAAATTTTTGTATGTAATAATGTCGGCCGTTGATTTCCCTCTCAAAGCTAATGTCATCGCCTTTTAATGGTACTTCATCTGAGTATTCTAGGATTGTGGCGGTTTCTTCATCGAATATCTCATAGGCTGTTTTTCCCAATATCTCTGATCTTCTTTTACCTGCGAATTTGCAAAAGCTATTATTCACGAGAACATACCTTGAACTAGAATCCTTAACCACGATAATAAAAGGAGAATGTTCAATGAAACTCTTATAAGTTCTTGTAAACCTAGTGATGAACTCTAGGAAATCTTTTTCACGTTTCAGGTTCTTGAGCCAATTTTCAACTTCTACTTGAGCCGGATCCTTCTCAAGGAGAGTTTTGGGTGGTATGTAATAAAAGTTTCTATAAACCTTGCCACCCCATATTATGATAGGATGGGTTAGGATGATGCTTTTGAGGGTTTCTGGTTCAAAGGCAGATTTTTTGTATTGGCATATTGCCACGCACTTGAACTTTGGAAAGAATTTGTTAAGTTTCGCTTCATATTCTATCAGCCTTTCACTCCCAGGCACTCTTTTCAGAGCCCAGGTCATCTCTCCTGTGACGCGTAAGCCGGTGTATCCTTCTTTTATGGCCTTTTCTGTTTCCCTTTTTAGGATTTTTATCATTTTATCAGGGTTGAAGTAGCCTTCTTTGGTGTATGTTTCATCTGCGTATAGTATTTGGAATTGTTTTAGGTTGTTTGGGTTGATTCCTTGTTCTTTGAGGTGTTTTTTTATTGTGTTGGGTTTGTGTTGGTCTGTTATGTAAATGCATTTTTCATTGTTTTTGAGCCCGTCTATGATGAATGTATGATGATCTGTTCCCATTCTTCTTCTTTTTCGTAGATTAGGCAAATGTGGTCATGAATTTTTATTGTTTCATCCAAGTTTTTGTTTCTAATAATCTGGGTTTGTCTTTTAGGGTTGTGAGTTTTTATTGTTTCATTCAAGGGGGACACCTAGGAATTTTAGTAGGGCTTTTTCATCGGATAGGTCTCCTATGATTCTCCTCTTGGGTTTGGGTTTTATCCTGTCAAGGGTTGGTATTGCGATAATATGATTTTTCCGGGCCAATTCCGGGTTTTTGGTGATGTCGATGATTTCAGTGTTGATGTTTATTCTTTTTTTGATCTTTTGCAATTTTTTGATGGCTGCTTCTGCGTGGGGGTTTTTGGGGGTTATATATAATCTGAGGATTATTTCGTTCAAATAGTTTTCACCCCCCATTTTTTTATTTTTATGCCCTTTTTGGTTAGTTGGATTTCGTGAGGTCGTGTGGAGTGTTCCATGCCACGACTTTTAAGTACTCTTAGGATTTTGAGATATTCTCCACCCCGTTCTGTCTGGTCTAGTATGATCCAGGTGTCTATGAGGGATGATAGGCGCATCTCTGTGGTTGTTAATGGCCTGCCACCCATTGTAAGGTATGTTAGGATGGAAGTTATCTTCTTATTCTTCAGAAAGTCTGTGAATCTTATGAAAAGGTCTTTCACGGCGAAACCGGCCTCTGTGAGCGCTGATATGGGATCTATTATAACATGGTCTGGTCTGAAATCGCGTACAATATCTTGCATGCTTGTCAGGTGGGCTTCCAAGCATAGTGTGGTGGGTCTTTCGGCGTGTATAAGGAGTTTTCCTTCTTCAATGAATTTTTTGAGGTTTATCCCAACAGATTTCATGTTACGGATTATCTGGTCTGTGGGCTCCTCATTTGCGAAGAAAAGGCATCTTTCACCCCTATTGCAGGCTTCCTGGGCGAATGTGGATACGAAACTAGTCTTACCAGTACCGGTGGTCCCTGAGATTAATACAGACGACCCTTGGTAAAATCCTCCTCCAAGTATGTTGTCAAGTTCTGGGATGCCACTAGATACGATTTTGCGACTTACGCTATAATCAAGTTTGAGAGAGGTTATAGGGAACAATGATAAACCCTTAGAATTTATAAGCATTGGATACTCATTCAGACCATGTTCTGAACCCCTATATTTTCGTATAGTCATATACCTTGTACCTATATAATCCTTGTACTGGTATTTAAGATGGATGACGCAATCTGATATGTAATCTTCAAGTCCATGGGTCGCCCCACCATAGGGGTTTTCTCCACTAGTGAATATGCTTGTAAGACCCTTGCTATTTAACCAGTTTATGAGCCTGATGAGCTCCTCTCTCATATCTTTTTTAAAGTGGGATAGTAAAGTGTCAACCTTGTCGATCACTATCCTCTTAGCATTTACACGTTTTATAGCATCCTCTAGACGGACTAGAAGAGCATCCAAACTATAATCACCACTTTCAACCCCAAAAATGGAAGATAAATCCTCTATAAACATCTTATCTTCCTGGATAAGATCCTCAAGAAGGTTATCCTCTAATCTGAAATTTTCTATGAGATTGTCCTTGCTCTCTTCAAAGGTTACCATGACACCAGGCTCATCATAAAGACTGGCACCGTTAATCAAGAATTGCATGGCAAAGAAAGTTTTACCAGTCCCAGGACCACCATAAACTAGAGTATTACGACCCCGGGGCAGGCCACCCCTTGTTATACTATCAACACCCCAGATACCAGTCGGGGCCTTCTCAACTGGCCTAAAAGATCCCCTCATAAACTCACCCCCCACCATGGTGAGAATCCAATATTATTATTACTATTAGATTATAATAAATTTTCTATAAACAATAAAACCTTGACCAGGATCACATCAAATAGTCAAAAAAAGGCAAAGGATTCGACAAAAAAAGAGAGATTTTGACAAGAAAAAAGCTCCAAAAAAAATTGGGTGGAAAAGGACATGGATTACATCATCGAAACAGAAAAAATAACCAAAAAGTATGATGATTTCACAGCAGTAGACAAGGTAGATTTGAAAGTGCCAGAGGAGGACATCTACGCGATACTAGGACCTAACGGGGCTGGTAAAACAACATTAATATCAATGTTATGCACGATACTCAGGCCAACAAGTGGCACAGCCAAAGTGAACGGATACGATATCATCAGAGAACCTGAAAAGGTAAGAGCATCCATTGGCATAGTATTCCAATCCAGGGCGCTTGATGACATGCTAACAGGAAGAGAACACCTAGAAATGCACGCAGCACTATACGGAGTCCCCAAGGAGATAAGAGAGGAAAGGATACAGGAAGTGCTAGAACTCATAGCCCTCGGTGAAAAAGCCGACGAATATGTCAAAACATATTCAGGTGGCATGAAACGCCGACTAGAAATAGGAAGAGGACTCATACACCACCCCAAGGTTTTATTCCTGGATGAGCCAACATTAGGCCTAGACCCCCAGACACGCGAAAGCATCTGGAAATACATAAAACAACTCAACAAAGAAGAAAAAGTAACAGTACTGCTCACAACACATTACATGGAAGAAGCAGACAAACTCTGCGACCAAGTAGCAATAATGAACCGCGGAAAAATCATAAAAGCAGACACACCAACAAAACTCAAAAGAGAACTAAAAGCAGACACAATAAAAGTAAAAGTAGAAAGACCCAAGGAATTTGCAGAGAAAATCCAAGGATTACCCAGGGTGAAAGAAGCCTATAAAACCCAAGAGACAGTAAAATTGTTAGTAGAGAGAGGTGAAAACCTCATACCAGAAATAGTGAACTTCGCAACACAAGAAAACTTCAAAATAAGATCAGTAGAACTAGAACATCCAACACTAGAAGATGTATTCATAAAATACACAGGAAACAAAATAACAGAAACATAAAACCCTGAAAAATATTCTGTAAATTATTAGAGGGGAAAAGATGGGAGAAATAGAAGGAATATACACCATATGGTTAAGAGAAATGAAAAGATTCCTACGCTACAGATCAAGAATAGTCACCTCAATCGTAACACCACTACTATGGCTTGTAATATTCGGAACAGGACTCGGAGCATCAATAAGATTCGCAGCGGTCCCAGGAGGCTACAGAGCATTCATCTACCCAGGCATAATAGGCCAAACCATACTATTCACAAGCATATTTTCTGGTGTTTCAGTAATAATAGACAGACAATACGGCTTCCTCAAAGAGATTCTAGTGGCACCTATCTCAAGACCATCAATAGTCCTTGGAAAAGCCCTAGGTATAAGCACGGCCTCAATGATACAAACAGCCATCCTACTATTATTATCGTTCCTTGTAGGGATTACAATGACACCAGCTTGTTTCATCGTAACCATGATACTCTCACTCATAATCTCAATGGGTTTTGGAGGGCTGGGACTCATGATAGCAGCCTTCACAGACAGCATGGAAGGATTCAACCTCATAATGAGCTTCATAGTATTACCAATATTCCTACTAAGCGGAGCCCTATTCCCCATCACTGGCCTGCCAACATGGTTAAAAAATGCTGTTTATATAAACCCTTTAACTTATGGTGTGGACGCACTACGCTATACTATACTTAGAAGGTCTGTGCTCCCTCTTGAGATTAATTTTGTAGTTATCAGTATATTTGCGGTTATAATGGTTTTATTAGCTGCTTTCATGTTTAACGTGAAAGAACAGAGTTTAATGTAGAAAATATATTCATCTGCTTTCTTATTATGGTTTTTGTTCAGAATAGGGTGTGATATAAATTGTTTTTCCATACTATAAAGATTTTATCGGATTTGAATACTGTATTTGTAAAATAAAGTGGAAAATTTGAACGGGATTAATTTTTAGAAACAATAATTGGACATTTGATATATATTGTAGATAATTGTCTATATTGTTTTTATAAGTGAAATTTTTTTATTACTTGTAGATGGAAATTAGTATTATCATATAAATAATTTATGAAGTGAACCTTAAACATAAAACTTATATACAAGAATTCTATGAATCATAATATGAAATTTATAACTAAACTAATGTGGAGGCTTGAGATATTAGATTACATATTCTACTTAAAAGTGAGGAAAAGCCACTTAAAATACCCTATAATTACAATTACGCTATAAATTCCATGATATATTATAAAATAGCCGATAAAGACCTCGCAATGGAATTGCACAAGTCAGATGATTATAAATTTTTCACATTTTCTGAATTCTATGTCATGAAAAGAAGGGCCCTTAAAGATTATTTATTAGCAGAAAATGGGGAGATAGGACTTTACATATCATCACCAAATGAGGAATTCATAAAAAACCTTGTAGAAGGATTCTTAACCAATCCCCATGTAACTTTTTTAAATAAGAAAATGTGGGTAGAAAAAGTCGCACTTTTAAGAAAACCTAAAATAAAGAAGAGAATGAAGTTCAGGACACTTTCCCCAATCATTGTACGGACACTCAAAGAAAAAAACGGGAAATTGAAGCAGTGGGATCTTAACCCAGCAGATTTGAAATTCTATGAGAATTTGCAAAAGAATCTCATCAATAAGTATACAGCATTTCATGGAGAATATAAAGGAGACGAATACATGAAAATATTTCCAGAAACTCGGTCGATAAAGCGGAAGAGGATCAAAGTACCTAAGGAGGGGGCTGAAACATATCATAGAGCATATCATATGAGATTCGAAATAGAAGCCGATCCTAGGCTTCTTGAGTTTGCATATGATTGTGGATTAGGTGAAAAAAACAGTATGGGATTTGGGATGGTGGCGAAGGTATGATAAAAGCTTCTGACAAATTAAAATCAGCAAATGAGCCTGTTTTACAATTTACTGGCAATTGGCTTATAGATTTAGGAATTTTAGGATTTGTCAACCTTTTAGAGGAAATCTACAACTGGAATCTCCAAGAAACACAAAAAAGGATAAAAGAAAATGAAAAAGTCGTATATTATGGGCTCTTCCCATTTGCATATATTTGCTCCGAAATAAAAAGGAAAAATTCAAAAATTCCCAAGGGACTTATCGATGATTTTGCGAATGAAATTTACAAGAAAGAATTTAAATCAGAAAAGGAAATATTCGACTTTACATGGGAAAATTATATAACTAAAGCGGCTACAGAATTATGGAAAAAAAAGATAATAGAAAGAGCAATAAATAAAAGAAAAAATGAAAAGTTTGTAAAAGGCACTCCAAAGATTTTAAAAAAGAAAATTGAAAAAGTGGAAATTCTTGGAAAAAAAATTATTAAAGAAAATAAAGAGGAAATAAAAAAACTCCTTGAAAAATCGGGAAGATTTCAGAAATTAGAATATGAAGACATTAAAAGTATTCAGAGCCACTCCAAGAAAGAATTTAAGAAATATGGAGAAAGGTTCCTAGAAAATGCTGTAAAGCTTAAAGAGATAATGGATGACGTTGATGAATATTTGAGCAATTTGTGGGCTAGAGAAGTCGTGGGTAATAATAATATTCTGGAAGAGCGTCTCAAATTTTATAGGATACCCATTGATAATAAATATTATAAAAATTTTTTGTTTTTTAATTATTCAGTAAATCATAAAGGGCAAAAAGAAAAATTCTATTACACAATAGCTTCAGAAATAAACCGAGAAGAAATTCTCATTAATTTGGACAAAACCATAAACAAGTTTTTAGAATCCTATGACAAAGCATCTAACATTTATTATACACCTTTAAAAACTGAATACCTTATAGATATTGTGCCTTATTTATTTGTATATTTATTGTGTTTTGATCGTGCATTTGAAGATTATAAAAATATTGGCCATATTGTATTTTATTCCAATGACGTTTTCATTACATATGAAATTAATAAGCGCTTAAAGCTCAGAAAGTCAAAAAGTGAAGAGGATCTAAATAGCATTTTTAGGGACACATGGCAAACGGTTATTGATACTATAATAGAAATGGAGTCATGGTGGGTTCTTGAAAACCTTTACCTCATAAAGTATACTGATTTGAAAAGCGACGCTCAACGCTTCATTAATGTTGAATATATGGGTATCTCCAGATTACAAGCTACTATATTATTAGATGATGATATCAGGAGAAACTTGAATCAAAGAGTCCAAGTAGATAAAAATGAATACAGATGGCTCTTTGAGGAATTCATCAAAAATAGGCCTTTAACATCTATCATACTGGATCACTTGATTTTGAGATTGAACCAGAGAACGAAACAACGAAAAGTCCAACCTTTACTTTATGCTCTTGCATTAGAGGCGGAATTATCGTCAGAACATGATTTTATTCATCTCTTTGAAGATCCGATGTCATTGAAACTTAAATTAGATGATTTAGTTCCAAGGATAAAAAAGAGCCGTGAAAGAATGGATATGGCTAGAAAAAATATACGAAGATTATTATCTGAGGATATAAGAGAAAATAAAGTACCACACTTATTTTCCATTATAAGACGACAAAATAAATATTCATTTGTAAACTCCATTCTAAAGCTTATAATTGCAAATCCAGAAAAAGATAAAAAGCTAATCAAGCATTTAAATGATTATATTTTCCATCAGATAGTTCAAAATGATAAGGCATGGATTCATTACGCTCTCGGGCTTTTCACAGGATTTATAGGAGGTTGAAAAATGGAATATGTTAAAAAACCTATCTTAATGAAGGATTATGATGAAATAAAAATATATACAAAAAAAGCTTTTGAGAATATTGGCTCTGAAAGTTATAGGCAAAGATTAGTTTATAGGTTACTTAACACAGCTACAGTGAACAATCAAAAAGATTTCTTTTCATCATTGTTGAGAGCTCTGAATTCCCGTAAAGATGATGAGAACGTTAAAAGACTTTCCAGAAAACTTGAATGGTTGTTCCCTCTTTCACCTGCTAATTTCGAGAAAGTCGCATATTCAATTATAATGGGTATAATGGCCGTACGAGGTGAATAAAATGGGAAAATATATAGTTTTAGATATAGTATTCCACGGGAATTCTTTGAATTATGATCAAGGGAGTGGAAATTATCAAGAATTAAAAAAGATAACAAAATGGGATGGTAGACAGTACACACTAGTGAGTAGGTATGCTTTAAGGTACAGTTTACTTGAAACAGCGCAAAAAGCAAATCTATTCAAGTTAACTGAAGCAGAAAATCTCATAGAGGCCGGTAAAGGTGAAAATAAAGTTATACAACCTGCAACAGAATTTCTATTAACTGGAGACATATTAAATTATCCCGAATTTGACCTTTTTGGGTATTTGATAACGGACACTTCTCCCCAAAATTTCAGAGTCGCCCCTGTTAAAATTTCTCATGCCGTCTCTATGACACCTTTTATGTATGATGCACATTTCAATGCCAATATCGGCCTTGCCAATAGAATGCGGAAAATGCACGGTGAAATGAAGCCCAATCCATTCACAATGGAAGAACACGAAACATACTACCAGTATACAGTAGTGGTAGACATTGGAAATATTGGAGAAATGGAAGTTTACATAAAACCGAATACAGATGTTACTATTCAAAATGAAAAATTCAAAGTGAAAAACATAGAGAAAATAAACGCCTTAAACGACGAAGAAAAATTATCAATAAAATTAAAGAAAGGAAGAAATGAAAAAGACCTTATGCAATCAGATATCGTGGAATTATCCGAGTTCACAGAATTCAACGACGTTTACTTGGTCAAATATAAACTAAAAGACAATAAAATGATCAAAGAAAGAATATTGAGCCTCATAAAAGCTTTAATGAATTTAAAACGTAGTATAAAAGGGAGAGAGGAAGATTTATCACCTAAACTCCTCATTGCTGGCGTATATAATGATGGTCCATACAAAACGTACAGGGATAAGATAGTCTTGGTCGATGAATATGTAGAAGAAGAATATGATGAAATAGAAGAGACAAAGACAGAAAATGGACGCATATTAAAAGTAAAACATAAAAGTAGCAAAACAAGAAAGCCTCTATTCAAAATCAAAGGAATTAAAGCTGAAATAACTTCATTAGATGAAGATAAAGTGTTATCATTTGTAGAGCGGATATTCCATAAAGAAGATGAATACAAGGACGTGAAAGTTTTCAAAGATGAAAGTATAGAAGTGAAGATTTAAATTTTAGTCGAGGCGCTTCTAATGGATGACATAATAATCTTAGAGATATTCCAACCATTTGCACAATACAGAAACCCTTTTACATTTGATCATGCCCAAAGTTATCCATTACCACCCAAGTCAACGATCATTGGAATGCTGCAGAACGCCCTTGGAAGATACTATGATAAAAAATTATACAATTTGAAAGTAAGCATCCATGGTTTATTTGAAACTAAATTCTGGAATTATCAAAATTTAATAATGGGGGAAGTTTCTCTAAAAAGGTATAATGGGCGTTTAAAATTATGGAACGAAGGATATCCACTTTACAGTGAAAATAAAAAATCACAGAGGAGGCCAAGATTTCAAGAGGAGCTTTTCAATGGACATTATTACATTTTCATCAAAGGCGAAAAGGATATGCTTTTAGAAATAGAGGAGTCACTTTCGAAGCCTTCTAAGCTCCTTTATCTTGGGAGAAGTGAAGACCTCATTTTCATAAGGAAAATACACAAGGACTTTGATTTCGAGGAAAAAAAGGTCAAAAGGAACATATGGTTCACACAACCTACATATATCAGGTTAAGATATGATGGTAGAAATTTTCCATTGAAAAATATGAAGTTCCCTGTCTATTCGATTCCTGTAAAAGTTTTATTCAAAAATGATGGTCAGATTATTTCAAACAAGGCTGAATTATCAGATTCTACACAGAGAGTGCCAACTTTCGAAACTGTAATTTATACTGGCACAGACCAAGTAATATATTTAAAGGAGGAATTAATCATTGAAAATTATCATATCACTGATGATCTAGTTTTTAAGATACCTAAGGAGTTTGGGTGGTTGTAATGGAATTAATCGAGACTTTAAGGGCTAAATCCAGCGACCAGGAAAATTATCTTTTAAAGGATCATTTGAAAGAAACTGTAAATAGGATCGTTGCAATATATAACTTTTTCGAAGAAAATAGGGGGAATTTTACATATGATTTAGACAGGGTTTTATTTGAAAAGCTTGTAGTCGCCGCGATAATCCATGATCTTGGAAAGATCGACTATAATTTCCAGAGAAAAGTTTTAAAGTCAGAAGAAATAAAAGAAAAAAATTGGATTGAATTAAAGGAATTTTTCAAACCGTTAATGGATCTTCAGAGTCCTCTATCTCTACGTCATGAGATACTTTCAAGTATATGGAGTACTTTCCTTATAGGTAATGATAAATTAGACAAAAAAATTAGGACTGCAATCCTTTTACATCATTATAATGAATATTTTGCAACGGAACGAGACTTGATGGAGATCATATACACTTATGAAGACCAAATAAAATCATACCTTGAATTTATAATGGAAAGACGCGAATTACTAGAGGATTTTTTAGCCGAATTACTAGGATATATAAAGGGAAGCCTAGAAGATAGCATAGTTTCATCTGCAATTGATTATTTGAAGGAACAGGCAGACTTCAAGAAAGCCAAGGTATTATTAGCGAAAATTAAAGGCCATGATGATGATATTTCCGATTTTGCAAGATTTTACAACCCTAGGTTGGAAGATCATGACTTTTTAGTTTTATTGGGACTTCTAAGAAGATCAGATTATTCAGCAAGTGCTAATGTACCTATAGAATCATATACTCCAAGAATATTTCTCGATATTGAAGATAACCTTGAAAAAAGGATTCCAAGAGAAAAATTATGGCAAGAGGTACTCCTAGATAAAATAGATCCAGGAGATTCTTTGGTTCTTGTGGCTCCAACAGGTTCTGGTAAGACTGAATTTGCCATACTTTGGGCTGCAAAAAACAACAGAAAATTAATATATACTTTACCATTGCGGGTTGCGTTAAACGATCTCTTCATAAGATTCAGAAACAGAGAAAATGGTTATTTCAACGCTTCTAATGTTGATATTCTCCATTCAACTGCTTTTATAGAATACATGGATGAGGAAAAAAGGGGAAAGAGTATAGATCTTGATAAAATGTTGACTTCCGCAAGGCTACTCGCATCACCCGTATTATTAACGACACCAGATCAAGTCTTTTTAACTTCACTTAATTATTATGGGTCTGATAAGATAATATCCATTTACCCCTTTTCTTCGTTCATTATCGATGAAGTGCAAACATATAATGAAGAAATGGCCGCTATCATCATTAAAACAGTTAATATTATCAGGGAGTTGGGTGGTAAAGTTATGATAATGACTGCAACTTTTCCTCCTTATTTTGAAAAATTCTTTAAAGATTTTAACTTTGTAGATGTTAAAGATCATGGACTCCACGTAAAGAATCTAGATTTAAAGAGGCACAAAATAAGGGTCATAGATAAACCCCTTTTTGTCGAAGGGGACAATGGTTTAGAAATTTACGAAGAAAGTGAAGATGAAATAAAGAAAATTTTAAAAGCTAACGATAAAAACTTTTTTATAGTAGTTAATAATGTTGGAAAGGCCATCCGTTTATATGAGATATTAAATGAAGATTATCCTAATGTATATCTTCTTCATTCGCGGATTCTCGAAGTTGAAAAGGATAGAAGATTAAAGGAGATAAAAAGGAAAGTGGAAAGTGAAGAAAAGGTAATAGTTGTATCAACACAGATAATAGAAGCTTCTGTTGACCTTGATTTTGACATGATGATTACAGAGATATCCACAATTGACAGTCAAATCCAGCGTTGGGGAAGAATCCACAGAAATAGAAACACAGATTATCAAGAAGATGAACCTAACATAGTAATATTCACAGGAAAAGTAGAAAATGGCGATTTAAAAATCGACAATGGAACTATGCGCATATATGACAAGAAAGTAGTTGAAAAAACAAGAGAAGTACTCAAAGAACATGAAGGTGAAACATTTGATTATACTTTTGAGAGAAATCTCATATCAGAAGTATTTAAAAGGAAAATTGAAGGCTTAACATTAAAAAAGCATTATGAAAACAAAATAGAGAACATACTCAGAGATCTTGAATATTTCACGGTAGAAAAAAAGAGTCAAGCCCAATTATTATTTAGAAAAATTGCAGGAATAAAAATAATAATACCTGATATCGTAATTCAAGATTCTAATAATAAAATTCAAGAAATTTTTGGAGAATGTATAAAAGAAGGTGTTAAAACTTGGAAAAAAATCATAGAAAAAATAGAAGAAAAGACAGGCAAAAAAGTTGACATATGGTCACTTAAAAAATTACTATACGAATATTCGATAAATATGCCGGTCTATTACGAAGAAAAAAGCGACTTTTGGAGTAAAACGACTGGAGAATTTAAAGGATTTTACATATGGGGCAATATAAACAAAAATGAACTTGATCAGATAAAAGAGCTTGGCTTAGATAGCATATTTAAAGACACAAACTCCACAAATATATTATAAAGATTTTATGTGGTCTGAGATGATTTCAGATGCAGAAAAAAAGCTTTTAATACGTGGAACGCAAGTCAATTACTATTTCGTATGCAGGACTAAACTTTGGCTTTTCTCTCACCATATACAAATGGAGCATGAATCCGACATTGTTGAATTGGGTAAATTATTACATGATGAAACCTATAAACGGGAGGAAAAGAGTTTAATACTTGATGATCTTATAAGCGCAGACTTTGTGAGAAAAGGAAAACTTCTTGAAGTGCATGAAGTTAAAAAAAGCGATAAAATTGAGGAAGCTCACTTTTTCCAATTACTCTATTATCTCTATTATTTAAAAAAGGAAAAAGGAATAGAGGAAATTAGAGGTTTTATAGATTATCCGAAACTCCGGAAAAAGAAAGAGATAAGATTAACCCCTGATAATGAAAAAAGATTGAAGAAAGTCCTTGAAGATATAGATACGGTAGTCAGGGGCGATTTTCCACGACCTCAAAAGAAGAGTAGGATATGTAGAAGTTGTGCCTATCTTGAATTTTGTTGGGCATAAAAATTTTTACGATGACTAGGAAGAATTATTATATACTTACAGATGGTATCTTGAAAAGGAAAGAAAACACATTATATTTCATAAACAAGGATGGGAAACGCCCACTCCCAATACATTCTATATATTCAATATACGCATATAGCTCGCTTAGCATTTCTTCCCAGGTTGTAAATTTGTTGTCAAAAGAAGGCATACCGATACACTTTTTTAACAGGTACGGATTTTATTCTGGAAGTTTTTATCCAAGAGAGACACTATTATCTGGAGATCTTGTGATAAAACAAGCAAAACATTTTATAGATAATGAGAAAAGGTTAAAACTTGCCTCTGATTTTGTTAAAGGCGCCATATTTAACATGAAACGAGTCTTATCCTATTATGGTTTGGATAATAACATGGATACTCTCTTGGAAGACCTTAAATCATGTAAGAAGATAACTGAGATAATGAACGTTGAAGGAAGAGCTAGAGCAGACTATTATAAATTATTGGATGAAATACTCCCTGAAGGTTTTAGGATAGGTGAAAGGACTCGTAGACCACCCGAGAATATGGCAAATGCACTACTTAGTTTTGGCAACTCTCTATTATATTCAACTATCATAAGTGAAATCTATAATACACAGTTAAATCCTACCATATCATATTTGCATGAACCATTCGAAAGGAGATATTCACTTGCACTTGATATTAGTGAATTATTCAAGCCTATAATTGTTGATCGCTTAATTTTGTATTTAATTAAGAAGAATATGATAGATGAAACAGACTTTGAAAAGGATTTAAATTATTCTTTACTCAACGAAAATGGAAAAAGAAAATTTGTAACAGAGTATGATAAAAGGCTTAAAAAAACGATTAAACACAGGAAAATCGGGAGAAAAGTCTCATATAAACGTTTAATACGATTAGAATGCTACAAATTGATAAAACATTTGCTAGGGAAAGAAAAGTATAAACCATTCATAAGCTGGTGGTAATCAAAAAAAACTATATAATTCATGTCCTCATTTTACTTTTTGTATTCCATGAATTAAAATGAAAAGACATTTTATCTGAATTATGAAAATCTAAAATGAAATGTATGTTATAATAGTTTATGACGTAAATGTAAAACGTGTTAACAAGGTTAAAGCATATTTGAGAAAACATCTTTTATGGGTTCAAAATTCAGTTTTTGAAGGTGAAATTACAAAAAGTCAACTAGAAAGAATAAAAAAAGATCTTAGTACCATCTGTAACGAATCAGAGGATTCCGTGATAATCTATTCATTCAGAACCAAAAAAGCCATGAAAAAAGAAGTTTTAGGCATCGAAAAATCATCAATATCTGAAATAATATAATAGAATCCTTTATTTTTTATTTTAAAAAATTTTTAGTTTTCTAATTTGCCTTTAACTAAATGTTGCTTTGTCGTTTATCACCCTCTTTTTTCATTTAATTTTTGTAACATTTTGTTATTTTATTCCCCTTTTAACCTTTACAAAGATATAGCAACTTTTTTATATATTTATCCAATTTTAGTTGGCTTTCATGTAATTAAATTCGTTCTACTATTTGAATTTCATTTTTTGACTTTTTTGACAAAGTCGTCTATCTTTATAAATGGGTTGCATTATTAAGGATCGCCGACACAAACCATTAAATAGAAGCAACAAGAAAAAGAATAAAACAAAAACAAGAAAAAAACCGCCCTATTAAAATCAGACCAAAATGGGATTGAAATCTCTTTTGAGTATATGAGTTTGAGCGTTCCAGTCCCATTAAAATCAGACCAAAATGGGATTGAAATCAACAATAGAAAGTATGGAGAGAAGGCTGATATGATAGAATGGATTAAAATCAGACCAAAATGGGATTGAAATGGTGTGTAGCTTATTTTGTCGTCAGGTATGCTGCCAAATTAAAATCAGACCAAAATGGGATTGAAATTGGAGACCATGATAGCTGCTTCATCGTCCATTAACGATTAAAATCAGACCAAAATGGGATTGAAATCTTGTAGACCTTGCCAAAGAAGTTCTCGTGAAGATTAATTAAAATCAGACCAAAATGGGATTGAAATTCTAAACTTGATCGACAAGGGTATTGAACTAATATTATATTAAAATCAGACCAAAATGGGATTGAAATATCATTGACAAGGGAGAACATGGAAGCGTGTACCCATTAAAATCAGACCAAAATGGGATTGAAATACACGCAACATAATATAACTATCATAAGAGTTTTTATTAAAATCAGACCAAAATGGGATTGAAATTTAATCTCCTTGTGGTTTGGGGTGTTAGGTGTCTGTTATTAAAATCAGACCAAAATGGGATTGAAATGATAAACTCAAGATACTTGTATAGTGTCCTCTTCTCATTAAAATCAGACCAAAATGGGATTGAAATAAGGACAAACCCCAACAGTAAAATGCACGGGAAATATAAATTAAAATCAGACCAAAATGGGATTGAAATATGGAACTCTGAAAAAGGTAAATTCATCACACTATGATTAAAATCAGACCAAAATGGGATTGAAATTTTACTTTCTCCCAAGCCCCTTTTAGCCAGTTAACAACGTATTAAAATCAGACCAAAATGGGATTGAAATCAGATTATCGACGAGGAACCAGTATTCTCATAAAGGAGATTAAAATCAGACCAAAATGGGATTGAAATCCTGTTATGGCATTCCATGCTCCCTGTGCTGCTCCTTATTAAAATCAGACCAAAATGGGATTGAAATTCTATTATAGGCGAAATTGGCTGGCGCTCCACATGCTGATTAAAATCAGACCAAAATGGGATTGAAATCTGCTTATGGCTGAGAATGCGCTTGTAGCCCCAGAATTAAAATCAGACCAAAATGGGATTGAAATAAGGTTTAGCATGCGCGCGAAGCAGCCCTCCTCGACTTTGTATTAAAATCAGACCAAAATGGGATTGAAATCATAGGATGGGGAGACTATTATACGATAGCGAATCACCATTAAAATCAGACCAAAATGGGATTGAAATTCCCAGCACTCCCAGCTAGTGCAAACGCTGATCTGAATTAAAATCAGACCAAAATGGGATTGAAATTAGTACAAATGGGCACAGAAGAAACTAGAACGCAAAGTTAAAATTAGACCAAAATGGGATTTTGAGGAAGATCCATTAAACGAATCATTTTAGGCTAAATTGTTGCAAGTTGCACTTTCCAGACGCGCGCGAAAGATAATAAATTGTGGTGTTTATTATCTTAATAGGTGGGGATTTCCTAAATACACTCTTTTTAATCCCGTTTCTTTGGCTGCTTTTAAGCATTTTCCTGCTTCTTCCCATGTTAATAATGGGAGATCTGTCATCATGTGTTGTGGTGAAAAGGCGAGTAAGACATAGGGTATGTTAGGGTTAAGTTTTGCTAGGAAGTTGGCTATCTTTTCTACTTCGTCTTTTTCCACATACCCTGGTACCATGAGTGTGCTTGCAACAAGTAGGGGTGGTTCACTCCTCTTATCAAAATAGTTTTTATAAATGTATTTGAAATTTTTAAGGGTTTGCCGGTTACTTGCACCTGTGAGTATCTTGTGGAGTTTTTCGTCCCATGCTTTAAGGTCGAATTTTATTATACCCCCTGAGGATAAGCTTATCTTTGCCATTTCATTTATGTATTTGGGGTGGATATTGCCGTTGGTCTCCCAACATATTCTCAGGATCTTATTCTTTTTTTCTTTGATTGCACTTTGCGCGGCTGATAGGGCAAATTGCATCTGTGGCGATGGGTCACCACCAAAGAAGCAAATACAGGCACTTTTATCATCCAATATCTGGATTATGTCATTGATATTAAATAGAGGTTTCCCTGTGAAGGCCATTTCTTTGTAGGAGCTGTTTTGACAGTATAGGCAATCAAATGAACAGGTTCCGAAAAATACGGCGAGGTTTCTGTATCCATGTTCTGTTTTTGGTGAATAGGCATATTTTGGGTAGCCAGCTCCTGTGGAGGCGGGGCAGACCCAATCTGCCACGCAGTTGGTGGGTAAGGGATCGAAATAAAAAATACCGACAGCTTCTTGGCTTGTATTTATTTTGGAATATATTTTACCGTTTTTCACTTGGCGCAAGCGGCAGAAACCATATTCTCCTTCTTTTATCTTGCAAAGGTTCCCGCAATCTTTACAGGTGATGCCTCCTGGATCCCTTGGGGGGAGAAATGGTGGGTTGATGCGGCTTTTTTGGTGTGCAGTTTTTATCAGGTTTTTAACGATCTTTTCAGGCGCCTTTTTCAGGCAATTTCCACAAATGTTGTCTAGTATATTAGTGGCGGTTCTGCCGCAAATTTTGCAGTGGATTCAGTCCACCTCCATATCGTTAAAGTTTTAGCATAATCATCGGGAAACTTTTCTGTTAGGGTTTTTTTATTCAATAAATAAATATTGAAAATTTTATCACAAAATTTTTTCCTAATAGTCCAATCCAATTGGGTAAAATTTGTCTTTAATGTCTTTTTTAAGCTTATACACCACGGGATTGTCCATTAAAATTTTGATATGTTCATGCCCCTTCGGCTGCGCGGTTGCTTTATTTGAACCAGGATATTAACAAGAAATATTTTTTTTGTGGGGGGTACATCTTTGACAATTTGAAATGTTTTTATCTAGGTTAATAATAAAGTTAAAAATTAAATAGGTATGGGGGTGTGGTCATGGAAGCTATAATACGGGAGATAAAGAGGGTGCTTGATGAGAAGGATGATTTGAGGGAAAAGGCTCTTAAAATGACCCGGGAGATAATAAGGTTGTCTGGTGAGTGTATAAGGGCTATTCACCGGGGAGATTTTGGTTTGGCTGATGAGAGGCTTAGTGAAGCTGAGAAGCTAGTTGGGAGGTTGGGGGGTATGCTTGAGGGGCATCCTGATTTGTATTATAGTGGTTATGTTAGGGATGCTCATCAGGAGTATGTTGAGGCCTTATTATTTTATAGTTATGTGGAGGGTAGGGAGTTTCCTTTACCAGCGGATGTTGGAGTGCCTGAGTCTCATTATTTGCTTGGTCTTGGTGATTTGGTGGGGGAGCTTAGAAGATACTTTTTGGAGTTACTGGTTAGGGGTGATTTAGAGGGTGCTGAAAAGCTTTGTAGGTCTATTAAAAAATTGTATGATGAGTTGTCGATATTAGAGTATCCTAGGAGTCTTGTGAATATAAGGCATAAGCAGGATAACGCCCGGTATATATTGGAGAGGACTCTTGAGGATCTTATAAGGGCTAAGAGTTCATGAAACAAAGGGTGCTAATATAGTTCTCATATTTTTTTGCAATTCAGTCTTCATAAAGATTATTTTTTTGACTTTTTTATTATAATGGTTGAAATAGTCATGTTTATATTATATTGTAAACATAATATATGGTGTAATATATTTTTTTGGTGGTGGTTTTATTGGTTGATGTTGTTTTGGAATATGTTAGAGGTTTTGAGTTTTTGGATGGTCAGGTTTCAGGGTCTATGGAGGTTGTTCCTTTAAGGGCTCCTTTTGATGGGACTGTTGAATATCTCACATTAGGTGAGGCTATGGGGTCTGGTCTTTTAGAGGTTAGGGAGGTTGGTGAATCTGGTTCGGTGCCTGAGGTTCTTGTGATTAATAGGGCTTCTTTGCCTGTGTTGGTTATAGATGGTGAGGAACTGGAAGGTGCGAAGCAGGATAGGATAGTTAATGCGACTATTCTTCTTCGTGAGAAGAATGAAACTGTTATTCCTGTGAGTTGTGTGGAGGCTGGACGTTGGTACCGTACTTCTGAATTTTTCGAGGATTCTGGTAGGGTTGCTGCTAAGAGTGTGAGGTTTAAGAAGGTTGTGACTGTAACGGGATCTCTTGAAAGTAGTTCGGAGTATTTATCTGATCAGAGAGTTGTCTGGGATTCTGTTGATAGCTTGCATTCAATTGCGGGGTCTCGTCCAGATACGGGTGCGATGGGTGAGGCGTTTAAAAAAACATGAAGATAAACTTGAAGGTTTTATAAAACCATTTAAGGTTTTGGAGGGTCAGAATGGTGTTTTGGTAGCTATAAATGGGGAAATTGTCGGTCTTGAATTTGTTTCAAGACATTCGAGTTATAAGGTGCTTCACGATAAAATAATTAGGAGTTATGCGCTTGAAGCATTATTTGAAGAAGGGTCAAATAAATTGGCCGATAGTACTATAAAAGCGTTTATGGATGAGATCATAGGCGCAGATGAGATCAGGAGAAAATCTCCAGGTTATGGGTTTGATTATAGATACAGATCAAAGAATTGTATTGGCTCGGCCCTTGTATACAACGGAGAGGTTATACATGGGTTATTCTTCAAATTAGAGAAAAGGGAGATGATGCCCTCATGGAAAGATAGGATGATTTACAGATTGGAATCAGAATTGTAGATCACTAAGAATTTTATTTTAGTAGTGGGGATTTTTTCCTATTTTATATGGGGGGGATGGGTGTTTTGGGCTTGGTGCTCCCTCTTTTTTTGGGGGGGTGCTCGTAGGTTTTTTTGGGTATTTTACATTTTTAATATAGTAGCGTTTTTTTTGTTATTTTTGTGTTTTGATTTTCTTGTTTGATATTCTCAGCTTTTTTTTGTTCGGAAAATTTTTAATAGGTGATTTTTAGTGGTTATAAAACTTTTATACTTTTTTTTGTTTTGTTTTGAAGGGAATTAGTATGTTTCTTTTAATGGATGGGTTATGGGATGGTGCGTATCTTCTTATATAAAAGTGTGATGTTTAGAGTTCTTTTGGCTGGTGGAATGAAAGGTTTTCCGGTGGCTTATTTTTATTTAAAAAGGTCTTATAGAGTTTTTTATCGGAGTTTAAACCGTAATATTTATATACTAGGCTTTAGTCTAGTTTTGGTTGTCACAAGAATCTAATGTGACATGGAGGCGGTAAAATTTCGATAAAAATTGTGTGCATGTTCTTTGCCTGCATGCTCCTACTGAATGTTGGGTTCAGTTATGCAGAAGAAAATGTCACACAAAACATGGACGACCACCAAAACTTGGATCAAGCAACCAATGTGAATTCGCCCCATAACCAAATGGATAGCCCACCAATAACGAACACTGGAAATAATGTTACCTTTGAGGGATCAAATGGGCTGGAGGCGGCGGCTGGATCTGCCCTGGACAGTTCAGATATTGAAAATGCGGCAGTTCGACTAGACAATTTCATCAAAAACAATAAAAGACTACCAGCCTATGTTACAGTTGGCGGAAAACAATTAAACCCTGCGGAGTTCCTCCAACTTTCAACAGCATATCTTACTGGCAAAACTCTCCAGCCTAACAGTGCGGAATTGCCAAATAAAACAACAGGAACAAGCCTCAAAGGGTCAATAACCCAAAAAGATTACATTAAATTAGCAGAGAAAGTATATAATTTCATTAAATCGAATTCAAGAGCTCCGAACTACGCGACCTTTAATAATCAGCAGATAAAATTCGAAGCTCTAGTATGGCTATTTGCAAGGATCATAAGCTTCAAAGCAACTAACCAGAGACTACCCAACTATGTGAACCTGGAAAACCTCAACAGTATCAAAAACTTACCCTTCAATAACAATTCCACCAATTCTAGTAGCAATTCAGCTACAGACCAAATAGGGGAAGGCAGTAACAATTCTAGCAGAACTGTTGGCAATTCAAGTATAAGCATTTCTGACATTATTTCAGCGGCCAAAAACCTAAAAAGTTTCATTGAAAACAATAAAAGATTACCAGTTCATGTTACAGTCTCTGATCAAAATTTAACTGTTGCCCAATTCCTTGAGTTAATGTCGAGGGTGATAGTCCAGGTAAATTCTGGTCAGACAAGCCCATTAACCCCAAGAATTGTCACAGAAGCCCCAAATCCCTCAGGTTCCGCTACTGGCCAAATCACAAAATC
Organism: Methanothermobacter sp.; assembly: GCA_030055615.1. Taxonomy (NCBI): domain Archaea; kingdom Methanobacteriati; phylum Methanobacteriota; class Methanobacteria; order Methanobacteriales; family Methanobacteriaceae; genus Methanothermobacter; species Methanothermobacter sp. Next base: position 326,151 of record JASFYN010000001.1, read on the forward strand.
AGAGTACATAAAATTGGCAAATAAGCTTTTAAGTTTCATCGGAACCTACGGTAGAGCTCCGAATTATGCCACAGCGAGTATTGGCAGCGTATCATATCCCAAACTTGTCTATGCCATGAGCAGAATACTCAGCTTCTACAAGGACAATAAGAGGTTACCCAACTATGTCACTATAACAGATTTTTCCAGTCAAAATAATGAACTTAGCCAGTATCTTGTGGCCACTGCAAACTGTCAAGTGAACGATCCTAGTATAAAGTCGCTTGCAACCCAACTGACAGCCGGCCTTACTAGTGCATGGGATAAGGCAAGAGCAATCTTCAACTGGGTCCGTGACAATATAAGCTACAGTTTCTATTATAATACAAGGTATGGTGCTGTTGGAACCCTTAAATACAGGACTGGTAACTGTTGTGACCAGGCACATCTTGTGGTGGCGCTTGCCAGGGCAGCAGGGTTACCTGCGCGTTACGTTCATGGGATCTGCACTTTTTCCACTGGAACTTATGGACATGTCTGGGCGCAAATCTACATCAATGGTGCATGGTATAACGCGGATGCGACAAGTAGCAAGAACAGCCTCGGTGTGATAAAAAGTTGGAACACAGCTATTATTAGAGGGGTGTACGCCAGCCTACCCTTCTAATACCCACATTTTATTCTTTTTTTGTGGGGTTAGTAGCGTATTTGGAAGTTTTTGAATTCTCCCTTGTATTCTTCCCAGTTTATTTCGAGGTCGGTGACCTTTGCCCCGGGTGGGCCTACTTCGCAGAATTTTATTACTTTTTCCACGTTATCTTTTTCGCCTTCAAGGACGGCTTCAACTCTGCCATCTGGCAGGTTACGCACCCAACCTTTTACATTATGTGCCATTGCAACATCCTGGGTTCTATACCTGAAAAATACGCCTTGAACTCTACCATCGATAAATATGTGGGCTCTAACTTTCATATCCTCACCCACATCCTATCATTTTATTGGAAACATAATTATACCATAAACGATAATATTTACCTAGAGGTTGAATAATTTTTTCGCTGTTGTGTGGGGGTGTCTATTTTGGAGATTGGATTGTATGTGACCGGTAAGGTTAGGAGCGATGGAACAGTTGAAATCCCACAGAATATCAGGGAAACTTTTAAAATGCAAGAGGGCAAGTATGTGAATTATAAGCTTGTCAGGCACGCTAAGATCAGAAAGGGTGGTGTGAAAACTAGGAGCATCTCTAGGACGATATGGGAGCGTCTCACACCTGATGGGGCTCTTAAGATCCCGGAGGATCAACTTGAACTCTATGACATCAGGGAAGGGGATTTCGTAAGCATTTACTTACAAGAGTCTACAAGAGAAGGATGAAAAGATCCCCCCAAAAAAATATCATGGAATACCCTAAAAGTAAGGTGTGGATCCCCCAATTTGTGGATATTCTTAATTTTAAATTTTGGGGTTAAATAATCCTTTAAATGTAGGCTTTTTTAGCTTTTTTGGGTTTTGTATATGGCACCTGCTATGATAAGTATTCCTATGATTATCATTATAGAGGGGCCTATGATGTATCCTATGTCTATTTTTAGTATGGCTGAGATTCCTATGATGATTAGGAGTGTTCCGAAGATAACGCCTATTATTAACCCACCATGGGGTAGGCCGAAGCATTCTTCTTTATAGCGTTCTTCTGGTTGGCCGAAGCATGTGTCTCCTTTTGGTTTTTGCATTTGGAGGGGTGCTCCGCAGCCTGAGCAAAATTCTGCATCTTCTTCATTTTTTTTACCACATTTTGGACAATATACCATCTTTCATCACTCTTTTATTTTTTTGGCATTTTTTTAGATCGCAATTTTGACATATCCTATTATGTGTTCTTTGGGATGATAGTATCCTGGTTATGATCCAGATGGGGATTAGTATCAAAAGGTAAAGTTCGGTGAGTAGGCTATTATTTATTTCCTCTACGCCTAGGAGTAGCATGAACGCTCCCAGGACAAAAAAGGCATTTAGAAACAAATTTAAGAAATTTGTGCGCCATTTAGATAAACTGTTGTATAATAGGCTGGTTAAAGTTCCTGTAAAACCCAACCAAAAAATTATGATCTTGTTTTCACATGGTAGTCTGCCGAGTAGATATGACAATATTCCGAGGAGGGAGATTATAGCCCCTATAATTAGCCCGGTGCAGCCTGCACAATAAGTTTTGCCCACTAATTGGATGACATGTCCAGAAAAGTTCCCACAATCGGGATGATGTCCCTTAAATTCCATGATACTAGAATCCTTTTTTTGGAATTTTGATGGGAAAATCCCAACCAACATACCCAAAAAGCAAATTAGACCAAAAAATGAGAAAATTAAATAGTGAGGCCAATGGGAAGTTGAATTATCCGGGATCTTGAATACCATTATAGGTAAGAAGAACAAGCCTATCAATGAAACACTTATAAAGTATATGAAGGTAAGATTTTCTGATATTTTCAAAACAAGTCCCCCAAAGCCTGAAGAACGCCCCTACCTGCCATGTACCTGTAGACTTTCCCCTTTAAAATGTTTAATGAGAATAGTCCTTTTAGGCGCCTTTTTATGTTCCCATAGAAGCTCCTGTAACATTCGTATAATTCTTCTTGTACTTCTTCCCTTGAAAGGTTTTCTGTGGGCATGACTGCATGTATCATATCATAATTGGCCCAATTTTTGTCCTCTATCCATTTATTGGCTTTGGCAATATCATAGAGCTTCGTTCCTGGGAATGGTGTTAAAATCATGAAAATTGCAAGGTCAGGGTCTACCATGTTGGCGAATTCTCGCAATTTCTCTATGGATTTGTGGGAATCTCTTCTTTCTCCTATGATGAAAGTTGCCTGTGCAAATATATCATTCTCCTTTAGGAGGTCCATAGAAACCTTGGCATCGGAAGTTCTAATATTCTTATTGAAACCTTTGAGGGTTGGGTTGTCATGCCTTTCTAACCCGGCCATAATCCAATAATTGCCAGCTTTCCTCATTTTAGGCAGTATACGCTTATTTTTGATAATATCATCACTTCTGGCCTGGACGAACCACATCAGATCATCTAGGCCCCTTTTTATGAGTTCGTCACATAATCTTTCGATCCTGGCACCTGAACCTAGGTTATCATCGGTGAACCATAGGAAGGTGATCCCATATTCATTGTATAGGTGTTCTATTTCATCAGCTATACGCTGGGGTGATTTGGCCCTCCATCTTTGCCAGTGTTTCCATTGTGAACAAAAGGTGCATTGATGGTCACATCCGCGTGAAGCTTCTATGAGAGCATATCTTGCGTTTCCTGCCATCATTTTAAAATGATACTTTTTCATATGATCTGCGACAAAATGATAACCTGGGAATGGTAATTCATCTAGGTTTTGGATAAGTGGTCTGGGAGGATTGTGTATTATTTTATCATTGTATTTGAAGGATAATCCTCTAACCTTTGAAATGGGCATGTTCTTCTCTATGTTTTGGATGAGTTCATTAAGTGTTTCTTCACCTTCGCCACGTATAATAAAGTCAATCTCTGGATATGATTTGAGGGTTTCTTGGGCTGTTGCTGTGAAATGTTGGCCGCCGACAACGGTTATTATATCTGGGTTGACTTTTTTTGCTGTTTCAACAGTTCTAAGAACTAGATAGGTGTTACAGGTTGCCAGAGCGCTTGGAACAACCATATCTGGTTGGAGGGAGTCTATACGTTTTTCCATTTTCTTCCAGTCAACCCTCTCAGCCTGACAATCCAAGACTTCTATGTGTATATTTTCATTTTTAGCCTCAATGTAGGCTGCTAATCCTAATATGCCTAATGGTGGGGGCCGGTATTCGCCCATTAGGAACCATGGATCTTTTGGAGGTTCTATGAAGAGAACTTTCATAAAAATCTATATTCCTATATGTTTCAAAGGTTGGAAATAGTTTTACATGAAATAATTTATAGATATAGGTTCTATGAGGGGTTTTCTTGTTATAGGAAATAGGGCCAGTACTGGTCCTTTTAGTTTGAAGAATATTCCAGGTGCTGGGCGGATGGATATACTGTGTCGTTGCATCTCCCAGGCCATGTTTTTGTCCCATTCCCTGAGAAAATCTTTGGAAGTTTATCTTCTCCTACTCGGCGACCCTAATCCACCAGTAGTCGTGAAGTTTAGAAGTGATGAGGTTAGGAGAATGTCACCTGATGAGAGAAGCATAGCTGGACTTATAAGGAAAGCCTTAAAGTTTAAAGCGGGAGAAGAATGGACTGAGACAAACTCTGGAGTATTCATTTCAAAAAAAGATCTTAGAAGATTATTGGAAGAACTTTCTAACCATTATAGAGTATATTACATGAGGGAAGATGGAAAAGATCTGAGGAAATTGGCAGATAAAATGGAGGATCCGCTCTTTGTATTGGGTGATCATCTTGGGGTTAAAAAAGAAGATGAAAAGGTGATACTAGGATTTGCAGAGGATATTGTTAGCGTCTCCAAGCTTTCTTTAATGGCGGAACAATGTATAACAATTGCAAATTATGAGCTTGACAGGGCATCAACTAAGGGGTAAGTTAGAAGGCGTCGCCACCTCCTCCCATGTCTCCTCCTCCAATGTCCCCTATACTAATATTATCATGTTCTGTTTCTGTTGATGTGCTCATACCAGTGGCTAGTGCAGTGCTTAAAAGTCCATACCCCCCATAGTAGTGGAATATGTAAACGTCGTTTTCTTCTAGTTCTTGTTCTGGTAATTGTAATTTCATGGCTTTTATAACATTTTCTGCTATTCCCAGGGCTGTTGCATAGACCAAGTACTTGTTCCATATTTTAACGGACTCTGGTGGATATTCTTTTATTTGGCTGAAATCTTTGAGGTATTTTTTGAAATTGTTCCATTTTTCAATGTATTCTCTGCCTTGGGGTGTCCAGTGTCCTGGTATATCCTCGGGTAGTAATATTGCTATTATTGAAGTTGTTGCCAACAATACTGCTGTAGAGAATGGTAATTTTCCAAGCGGATCTCCCATTGTGAAATAGGCTACTATAATAGCTAATATTATCCCTATGATACCATAAATTTTCATGTATTTGGCGCCTTTGTTTATGAATATCTCTTCTATTTTGTCTGTTATGAATTTCTTTTTCAAGTGATTTTTCCAATTTTCATAGAGACCCTGGAAGTATATGGCGGTATTTTTTTCTGATAATTTTTTCGGGATTTCATCTAATGGTATTAAGTTGTTTTTCCTGAATCTTCGCAGGAATCTTATCACATCCATTTCAAAGTCTTCCAGGCCTTTTAAGTCCTTGTTAATTTTTAGGAATACCTTTTTTTCTTTTGTTTCTACTTTGAGATAATTTCTGTCTATTAAGTCCATTATTGTGGCTTTGAATCCGTCCATGTCTGGTTCGCCCACGCCTTTGAAGATCTTAGAAGGGTATATGGCGTTTACGAGTGCCGGAGGGTCATTGTATGGGATTTCACGCTCATATTCTGCTTTATAGTCTATCTCAGGTTCCCTTCCATATTTTAGGTATATCAATAGGGGTGTGAAGTTGGCTATGATTAACATGATCCCAGTGAGAGAGTATATCATGTTTTTGAATGCTAGTTCTTCCTGGTATTCCCTTTGTTTGCGTTCTATTATGGGTAATGCTTCCTGTTCTATGATTCTACCATTGTTTGGATTGGCCGAGAAATATTCTTTTGGTATGGTCATTTCCACTTCAAAGAATTGGCCAGCGGGTATGGTCTTGGATGTGACTTCTAATGTGTTTTTTTGCCATTTAGCCCCTTCTAGATAATATGGTGGGTTTAACCAGTATTTGGTGCCTTCTTTTCCGGGGAGGTGTATTCTGGTATTTGACTGTTCTATGGGGACCTTCCATCCTTCACCGATTATCTTGTAATGTAATTCTGTTATGTCATTATAGAATGTTAGTACATTGATTGCATCATATTCAAAGGTAAGGTTCACTTTTTGGTCAGTGATTGGAGTTGTTAACATTGGATCAGAATATAAATAAACCCTAATCCTTTGGATGTTATTTTCTGTTTCTATTTCAGGATATCCTATATATGCACCTTCAGCCGACACATTCAAGTTTTGGATGCTTTGACCGGCATCTAAAGGTATTACACGGGTTATCCCATTCCAAGTCCCTTTAAATGAGTAATGTATTTTTTCTTTAACGTGTATTGTCCCATCCTCTTTTAGGAAAAGGTCAGTGTCTATTGCTGTTATTGAATAACTACGACCCTGTGTGGCCATGAAACCTATGATTATCAAGAAAGATAGGACACCTACTATTATTATAAGATTTCTTTTGTTTATTTGCAATTTCATCCCCTACTGGTCTAAAATTTGACTTTTGGCAGTTCTCTTGCGCTTTCTTCTACTTGGAAGAATTCTGCTTCCTTGAAATTGAAAAGGGAGGCTATTATATTGCTTGGGATCATCTGACATTTATTATTGTACATTAGTACAGTGTCGTTGTAAAATTGGCGTGAATAAGCTATTTTATCTTCAATTTCTTCTAGTTGGCCTTGTAATCTTAGAAAGTTTTCATTGGCTTTAAGGTTGGGATAGTTCTCAGCGACAGCGAATAAGCTCTTCAGGGCGCCTGTTAACATGTTATCGGCTTCGCCAATTTCTTTGACATTATTCGCATCTAGAAGCGCGCTTCTAGCTTTTGTGACATTTTCTAGGACGGTTTTCTCATGCTTTGCATAGCCTTTAACGGTCTCCACTAGATTAGGTACTAGGTCTGCTCTTCTTTTAAGCTGAACATCTATCTGCGACCAAGCATTTTCAACCCTATTTCTAAGCTGCACAAGACTATTATAAAGATATCCAAGGTACAATATGAACAAAAATATTATACAGACGACTATTATCCATAGTAACACTTCCTAAACCTCCCTAAATTTCACCCCCACAAAACATAGTATCACATTAGAACATTAGCATATATAAACCTTAGAGTATATCATAAAAAAAAAGAAAATGAGTACCATTTTTTTAGTAGAACCTGAATATGCTCCCCTTAGCATATTTGACCATTATATACGAGTCATCCACCTTCGCATATATGTCCTTGTAGGCATAGGAATCCTGGAAAATCCTTAAAATCCTATAATTAAACCTTAGTGTAATTATATTTAAGCTACTGTTTGTTTTGCCTTGGATAGATGGTTTTAGATATACTTTGCTTCCACTGACATGTAATTTTCCACATACTAGGCAATAATCAGCGTCGCAATGGGTACAATACCACATACCCTCGTAATTACCATCTGTTGTTCCTCCTTGTTCGAAGGCTAATGTCCCATACCGGCCACAACATGGGCAATAATTAACAAATGCACTTGTATAATAATTGGAATAATCCTTTGACCCGCAAGTGCACCTTCCAGTAGCCTTCACATAATCTTTAGTTACCTGGATATTATATGCGCCAAGATAACCTGCTATAACCGGCGTTTTAAACTTGAAAATGTCAGAATAGGTTTCAACACTGGCTGGTAATTTCCCATTCACTTTATACGAATTTAGAATCTTTGAAAATTCTAGGATAAGGAAATCGCATCCTAATCTCCCTATTGGACTATTAAGTGAATTTGGCAGACGACCATAAGTTTTGATGAAACTTTCCACCCTTTTCGCCAAATCAACATAATCATTCTTTGTTAATTCACCCGCAGCAACACCATTTAAAGGGTTTGGCGCCGGGTTCACCACCCTTTGGGTTATGGTCTTAAGCTCCTCCAAGAACTTGTTATAATTCGCCGCTGCCTGCGTTGCTTTACTCGTATTAGAACTTGTAAGATCATTCAAGTAAGATATCATATGACTTGTAAGGTGCAAAAATTGGGCCTTGGAAACTGTGAGAGTATCGGAAAGTTTCACAGCTCCTGGGACCTCACTTTTATCATCTATAAAAGTGATGATACTACCAGTACTCTTTAAAACATTCCCTGCTATAGAATTATCGTTGAGTATTAGTTTTTTCACATCATCTGGCGTTTTAACTGTTGAAGTATTCCTTCCAGTAGTTGCTGATGCAACCTTCACGCTTTTTATTGTCACAGAACTTGGCAGTCTTCCATTGGTATTGTAGAAGTTTATTATCCTGCTGTAGGCGTAGATTAGGCTTTGGTAATTCACTTTACCAATTGTCGTTGTCATGTAATCAGGTGATCTTTTGTTGGTTTCCATGTATTTTTTGATGTTTTGGGCTGTTTGTAGGTATGCTGTTTTTGTGAGTGTTCCTGTTGCGCTGTAGGTGGGTGGGTTTGTTGGTGGTTGGTAGTTGTTGGTTGTTATTGTTTTTTTCTGGTTGGTGTTTAGGTTTATTGTTGTGGTGGCTGCTGCATAGAGGTAGTTGTCTAGTGTGATATTTTTATTGTTTACTGTGATCTGGGATGGTATTTTGCCTGTTTTTGATGCTTGGTCAGCTATTACCTTGGAAGCATTTGAAACTTCATTGTATGTTAATTGGCCCGCCGAGGCATTATTTATAAATAAGGGTAATATTAGTAGGGTTATTATCCCTAGTAATTTTTTCATGATAAACACCACTAGCCACTTATTAACAAAAAACTTTTATATAAACCTTATCATTTTTTCGCGGCTTATATGACATTATTTCAATTTTTAGAAAGTCTAGAAAAAGTAATACTTTTAAAATATTCCAAATTTTAATGATTTTTTTCTTATTTAGTTCCATCGCGCAAAGTATGGGGTGATGATGGATGATTTGGAAAGTTGTTTATCATATGAGGAGGGTTTATTAAAAGGGTACTTGCTTCCTGCTTTATTTCTGTTTAATCCCATATTTACGCTTTAGGTCGTGAAATATTTGCATGGAGTGTCACACTACTGATTAGGGCAAGTTTTAATGGTTGTTTGAACCATTGTTTTTCTCATTTATGTTAAAATTTACTGGTTGGGCCCATTATCGTTTCATTCTTTAGGGGGAGGATCTTATCGTGGGCGTATTGTCCGGGATAGTGGTGGAGGCCCTTGTGGGGCATTATATCGGTCGTGAATTTGTCAAATGGCGCGTAACAATTTATACCATGTCCTGCCAAGTATGTTTCTGCTGTGGCCTTCCCATGGCGGTCGTCACAGCCAATAACCAATGGGGCATTGTTATTAATTGTTATGATGGGTTTTTTTGGAATTTGGGGTTTGGAATAGATCGTGAAATGGGGAAGAAGGGGCTTATAGGGGGGTGTTTTTTTGATAGAAATTAGAAAAGGGTGGTGTGGAGTTAAATATGATTTCGTTATACTATCGTATAACGAAGATGGTACTCCATCTACAATAAATTCCCATTTATAAGACTATCTTATCTGATGAGTAGACTAAATACAAACTTTATTATTACAATATACCAGTTTTTTGAAAATCTTGTAATAAATAATTTTTTATATTAATTATCATTTTACTTTAAATGAAAAAATTAAAGGGAGGTGAACAAGATCAGAAAACAATTGATTTTATTGTCAGTTATGATCATTTTTGCATTGAGTTTATCTAGTACAGTGTCAGCGAATGACCTACAAATAGAACCTGAAAACCAAACAACTAATGGAATTGATCCTATTATCAAGGGGACAGTCATGGAAAATAACACCCCAGCCGAAGGCGCTACAATAACAGTAAAAGATCCCACTACAAACATGACAATAATCACAGGAACCACCAATTCCACAGGAGAATACAAAATAAATTTCATATCTAACCAGAACACCTTCAAGCTAGAAATTACTTACAAAAATTACAAACCATACACCACCATAGTGGAATGCAGTGGAACACCACCCACAGCAGAATTAAACCACACTTTCGTACCATCAAAAATGCTTAAACCAATTAAAATGCTAGTATTCGTCAGCGGATGCCCCACAGGAACCGTAGACCTAATGATAAATGATGTGTACAAAAAACAACTATTACCCGAAGGCTACGACTTCGACCTTGAAATATCCAGCATGGAAACCATCAACATAAACTCAACAGAATGGCAAACACTCCTAGAAAAACTAAAAACCACAGACATATTCTTCTACCTCACAAGACCCAATTATCCACTAACAGGTATCACCTACGGGCCCAGTTACGATGTCGCTTCAGACTTTGAGACAATGGCCAAACAGATGAAACAAGGAAGCAAAATATTCCTATTAGGGGCTGTAAAACCATCATGCAATGTTACAGGTGTTGAAATAGTGAACCTTCCGTTACAATATGGACAATTACTCAGTTTCCTTCTAAGTAAAGAAAACATCAAAAGAACCCTACTTGAAATATTAAGGGAAGCTAACGCCATATCTATCAGCCAAAATGAAACCAAACTACTACCACCACCAGGAGATTTCCTATACCATCCGGACTACCAAGGAATATTCCAAGAAAAAAATGATTACATAAGATGGTATAATGAAAGCGGCCACTTCAAAGAAGGCGCGCCCTGGATCGGAATTACAATATTCAATCGTCATTACATGTCTGGTAACTTGAAAATGTGGAATGAAATAATCAAAAAGCTAGAATCAAAAGGTTTCAATGTTATACCATATGTCATGGATCCTCCTGTCACTGGTGATACCACACAAGCTTCTAGAAAATATTTCCTCTCAGAGCCGCGCATAGACCTACTGATAACATCCATACAATTCGGATATGGTGCAGACAATTATACAGTCTCCTTTTTCAAAGAATTGAACGCACCTGTACTCAGCCCAACATATGTGTTCTTAATCGCAACACTGGACAAGTACTTGCAAGATAAAACAATCAGGGGTTTAAGCGGCCTTGAAATAGCATTCCTAGCCATATACGAAGCCGGGGGTAGAATAGAACCAATACTTATAGGTGGAACCCAAATTTTAGGAAAAGACCCAGACACAAGCCTATCATTAAAAGAGTACTCCCCATACGAGCCAGGATTAAATCAACTAATCGACAGGGTATGCAAGTGGATAGAATTGAAATACAAACCCAACAACGAAAAAAGGGTCGCATTAATATATTATGACAGCACACACGACGAGAAAATGCTCACAGGCTACGGTCTGAACGTACCGGCAAGTATCGCCAACGTACTCCAAGCACTACTAAAAGATGGATACAATCTAGGTAATCTAACAAAAGCTGATATCACAACTGAAAACATTCTTAGATTGATCAATGCACAAGGAAGAAACCTTATCAATTATACACAAGCCGACCTTCTAAACCTGATCCAAAAAGGCGTGCCAACAGTAACAAAAGAAGAATACCTCCAATGGTATTACAAGCTCCCAGAATCATTACGCAAACAAGTAGAAGCCACATGGGGCCCCCCACCAGGAAACATCATGGTCTACAAGGATAAAATAGTCCTCCCAGGCCTAATGCTTGGTAACATATTCCTTGGAGTGCAACCAAGATGGGTATGGAATGGAACACTAGAAAACCTCTATAATAACACGTTACCGCCTACACATCAATACATAGCATTTTATCTCTGGCTTCAAAACAAATTCCAAGCAAACGCAATAGTTCATGTCGGAGGACAACACGGAACATTAGAACTATTACCCGGACACTTAAATGCAATGACAGCGGATGATTGGCCTAACACGCTAATCGGTAACATCCCAAATATACAACTTGTAAGAATGGATGATCCAGGACATGGGATCATAAATCCAGTGAAAAGAAGAGCATACGGGGTTGTTATATCCCATTTAACACCCCCACTCGTAGAAGCTATAGGATATACTAAATACCGCGAATTAGACAACCTAATAAAACGTTACAATGACGCTAAATTAGCCGGTGACAATGAAAGGATGGAACTGTTGAAATCCCAGACCCTGGCAGCGATTAAAAATGAAACAGGATTAGCTTCAAGACTAAAAATAACTGACGAAACAGACTTTGACACGGTAATCGCCCGACTCTCAGATTACATTGAATATATTGCCGAAACCTACACTACCAGTGGACTCCACACATTCGGGGCCTTACCAGATAATGAAACCCTGGAAAAATTCATAGACACTATAGTATCATTCAATCCATCAAACAGGACAAGAGAACAAGTAAAGGACCTGTTAATCCAAAGCGTGGAAAATGAGATCACAAACTTGTTAAGAGCCCTCAGGGGAGAATATATAGAACCTGTAGGTGTTAGCGATCCTGTATGTTCACTGGATGTTCTCCCAACAGGAAGAAACATGTATTCCCTTAATCCTTCAGGAATACCAGATATTGCTGCGATGCAAATGGGCAAAAAGGTCGTGGATAAAATACTGGAAATGTACAAGGAATCAAATGGAAAATATCCAGAGACCATTGCCATAGGCTGTGGAATTGACGTAATTTTAACAGGTGGCCAGAGTATAGCCGCGATTTTCAATTTAATCGGTGTCAGGCCAGTTTACGAGAGCGGGACATTGATTGGCACAGAGATAATACCATTGGAGGAACTTGGAAGGCCCAGGATTGATGTGATGATAGTCGATCCTCATAACATTCGAAGCATTTGTCCAAATACTTTCAAGATCCTTGACAATGCCATAAGACAAGTAGCATTGCTCAACGAATCCACAAATATGAATTATGTAAGAAAGCACTACCTTGCTATGCTCCCAGAGATTACAAGAGAATTAGTGGCACAAGGATTAAACCAAAAAGAAGCTTATGAAAGGGCCGAGAAACTTGCCAGGGCAAGGATATTTGGCCTTGCACCAGGTTCCGATCCTCATGGTGTGAGCGTAGATCGTATGTTATGGATAAGAACAGATTGGACAGAAAAAGAACTCAGTGAAACATACTTGAATTACTATTCATATGTATACACTAATGACATTTCAGGAATTTCAGCGCGAAAGTTACTTGAGAAGGTGCTGGGGACGGTTGACACTAGCATGATCATTTCAACACCTTACAGGACTACAGAAACGGGCGCATGCCTATATAACATAATGTCAAATATAATATTCGCGACAAAACAAGTTACAGGCAAGGATATAACAGGTTACGTGGTTAAGACCAATTACAAGGAACCTAGGATACTAACTTTACAAGAAAACATCTATGATGAAATAAGTTCCACATTACTCAACAGAGAATGGATACAAAGAATGCTAGGAGAAGGGTATTCAGGTCAGGCGACTATTGCACTTCAGATAAGGAGTTTGTTTGTGAACAATGTATTTGCAAAGGTCACAAGCCCGGTGGTTTGGCGTCAAATTGCGAATGTGTACCTTGATCCGCAAGTTTTCGGCCAATTTGGCAGAGAACAGCAACAGATAATCGCTGGCCTATTTTATCAAGCGCATAATCGTGGTATGGTACAGTTTAGTGCTGGTGAACTCAAAACTTTGGAAAATGTCCTTGGTATAATCGGCGCTCCTACGCCTTCAATTCCAGGAGTTCCAACAACAAGTCCAGGAGATTCTGGCAATCAACCGGGGGTATCTCCTGGTTTTAGGGGTGTTGCACAAAATATAGGATCTTCAGGTTCAATGGGTGTAGGGATGGTTACAGGATCGGCTTCACAAGGTCCTGGTGCCTCTGGGGCCAAGTCCTATGAGGTGAGTAAAGTTAGTGGAGCTAGTGTAAACAGGGGATTACCAGTGTATGCTATGGCTGGTATTATTGTCCTTGTTGTGCTTGTTGGCGCTGGATACTTCTTGGCTAGTCGTGGGAAAATTTAACATTTCTTTTTTTATTTTTTTGCGTGCTTATTAGCTTGGTATCTTGTTGTATCAACTTTTGTATTACTAATTTTTGATTTTATAATATTTTATTGTGATCATAGTCACAAAAGATTGTATACATTTGTGCATTCAAAGTACCAAGTAGAAAAAGATAATAGGAGGGTCATTAAATGCGAACTCTCCACACCCTCACACCAAAAATTATAACACCACTCTTAATATTGTTACTATTAAATCCTGTTTATCCCGCATCATCAGCTACTCAGGATGTTACAGTCACTGTAACAGAAACCATCCAAATAAAAACAATATGGAACGGGAAAGAAACAACTAACCCCTTCACATTTAATGTCTACATAGGATCATGGGGTGAATATTACTGGCCAGGAGAACAAGGCGGACTCCAAATTAAAAGCTTATCAAATATCCCCATAGATTTATATGTAAAGGCTGAAGGGGATTTACAAGGCCCAATAGGGATCATACCAATAGAAAACCTTAAATACGCCGACTACGGGGCATGCGTGCCAAAAACATCCTTCAAAAAAGATTATGTTCTCGTGAAAGAGCACTGGAAAGTTGAAAATCTAGAGGAAGCCATCATACCAGTAGACCTTTACCTCAACATACCACCAGGCACCCCACCTGGCATCTACTCAGTCAAAATATATCATATAGCAGTAAAATCACAATAATAAGCTGATTTTCACCCAAATAAACCAATTTTTTGGGTTGGGCATATTCACGCCCATAAGAGAAGACTAAGAATGGGATTATCCCCACATGTTAACGATTAATCAATGATTACCTTTAAACCCATTTCTCCTTTCAAAATCCCCCCAAAACAACCTTTAACAATTGAACTTTCCAGTCCATATCGTGAACTAAACTTATACCAATATAAACCTTTAAACATCTTTCTTTAGGATCCCTTACAACACATAAACAATTTTTAAAAGGATATAATCTTAACCTAATATCCTGCTAATATATTGTAGTCCCCTAATTGGATTATTGCACTCCAATATCTTAAACTTTTACGAAAACTTAAATATTAAATACTATAATACCTAATCACTGTAAAAAATGGGGGGTGAAAAAATAACTAGAAAACTAGCCCTCACAACCTCGGTATTACTGTTTTTTTCAGTTATTGCAACAGCTGCCGCGGCAGATGAAACACCTAATACTTTCATCAAGGGGACAGTAACTTACTGTAACAGTACAGAACCTTTCCAGGGAGCTATAATAGACGTGAAATCTCCCACAGGATCGAGTATAGCATCAAACATAACAGGCAAAAATGGTGAATATAACATTTCATTTTATTCAGAAGAGAATACCCTAATAATTTCTGCAATAGCACCAGGGCATATAATACCAACACAAACCATAAACTTAAATGAAACCCGATCTGCACAAGTAAACTTCCAGCTCGGAACACTCACACTAAAAAAAGGGTCCTGGGACACGATAGGCCTCGATCACAATAATGTAAACGCAGGCCCAAACCAGTACCTTGTACAAGTACGCGTTACCAATAATGCGCTCACAACAGCAACTAATGTAACAGCCAATTTCACATGGACAACAGACAACCACTACATAAACCTTGCACCAGGCGAAACCACAACAAAATATCTTGGAAACATACCACCAGGCGCAACTGTAGACGCATTCTACCTAATAGAAATAAAAAGAACAAGCGCCGCATACCTAACTTCGAAGAATTACACCGTAACAGTCGCAGGTACAAATACAGGAACTCCAGACACGATAACAGGCACATTATATGTGGAAAAATTCGTATCACAAAGGCGTAATAATATAATCAGCATAACAGCCAGCAATAACACCCCACACTAGGAGACATAATAGCCGTAACAATGGTATCAACTACAGCATCAACCTACGACATTGTCAACCTACCACTCGCCTATAATCCAACAATACTCCAACCCTTAAATGTTACAACAACCTATGGGACAAACACAAACAACAACATACGCTTGGACAATCCAGGGACAACAAACTTCGTCTCAGTATGGTACTTCAAAGTTATAGGAACAGGAACAACACACGTATATGGTACTATAACAGACCAAAGTGGTTCAAGCTTCCATTACAACGACGATTACGGTAAAAACATAACAATAACAGCACAAAAACTTGCAGACCTCGACATAATAAAAGTTGTAAACAATACAACACCTAACCTCAACGAGCTAGTAAACTTCACCATAACAATAATTAACTACGGACCAGACAATGCAACAGGAGTCATCGTAGAAGATCTACTACCAAATGGATTACTTTTCCAGAGCGCAACAACATCCAAGGGAGTCTACAATCCAACCAGCGGTATTTGGAATGTAGGCACACTCAACTACCTTGAAACAGCAACACTAAACATCATAGCACGCATCACCCAAGCAGGGATTATAATTAACAGAGCAAATATTACAAGCGACATCACAGACCCCAACCTCTTAAATAACAACGCAACAGCACCCCTAAATTCCCCACCAGCATCAGATTTGAGCATCGCAAAAACAGTGGACAAAGAAGAACCATACATTGGAGAAAACATACTCTACACAATAACAGTCTACAATGCAGGCCCAGAAAACGCACCCACCGTAGTAGTTGAAGACCTATTACCACCTGGCCTGATACTCCAATTGGCAACACCATCCAAGGGAGTCTACAATCCAAACAGCGGTATTTGGAATGTAGGCACACTCAACTACCTTGAAACAGCAACAATGACCATATTAGCAAAGGTAAATACAACAGGCCTCATAACCAACAAGGCAAATATAACATCAACCAATTATGATCCAAGCCCAGAAAACAATAATGCAACAATAGAAATTAATGCAAAACCCGTAGCAGACCTCCGAATAGTCAAAACAGTTACCAACTCCACTCCAAACCTTGGAGATACCGTAACATTCATAATTGCAGTCACAAATCTCGGCCCGAGCAATGCAACAGGAGTCACAGTCACTGACATCCTCTCAGAAGGCCTCATATATCAAAGTCACCTTGCCTCACAAGGCACC
This sequence comes from Methanothermobacter sp., assembly GCA_030055615.1. NCBI lineage: Archaea > Methanobacteriati > Methanobacteriota > Methanobacteria > Methanobacteriales > Methanobacteriaceae > Methanothermobacter > Methanothermobacter sp. The sequence goes on from JASFYN010000001.1 coordinate 342,917, forward strand.
TATGATAATTCAACCGGCATTTGGACTATAGGAACCCTCAACTACCCCGAGACAGCCTACCTAAATATCACAGTATTGGTTGACAAAGTAGGAGCCTCAAATAACACAGTATTCGTCCAAGGGAATGAATTCGACCCGGACATGACGAACAATCGTGCATTAGCAGGATTAAACGCTCCAAAGGCATCAGATCTCAGAATCACTAAAACAGCAATTCCCGCAATAATCTACAATGGTTTAACATCCACATACAAAATAACAGTCTACAATGCAGGCCCAGATGATAACACAGGAGTTGTGGTCACAGACTTAATGCCAACTGGCCTCCAATTTTTAAGCTACACAGCATCTCATGGAACCTATGATAACAACACTAATACATGGAACATAGGTGACCTACAAAAATTCGAAACAGCAACATTAGATATCCTTGTAAGAGCAACCACTTCGGGCACGTTCTTCAACAGAGCCTTTGTTACGGGAGATGCACATGATCCATTTATAGGAGACAATAACGCAACCTTCACACTAATGACATTACCAGTAACAGACATAAAAATTGAAAAAACAGCCAACGCAACAAAAGTAAACTACAATGATACAGTCAAATTCACAGTAACAGTCACAAACCTAGGACCAGACAATTCCACTGGAGTCACACTTGTTGACCTATTACCAGCAGGCCTTGAATTAATATCAGCAACAACATCTCTTGGAATCTACACACCAATAAACGGTGCTGAATGGATAATCGAAAGCTTACCCAAGGATGAAAGTGCAACCCTAGAGATCATAGCAAGAGTCACAATATCTAACACAACGATAACCAACCTAGCCAGTGTAACAAAAACCAACGAATTTGATAATGACACAGAAAACAATTACGCCAATGTAACTATAGAGGTGTCACCTGCAGCAGACCTTGCGATAAGTAAGTCTGCCAACCAAACAAGCGTAAATTACCTTGAAGCTGTTAAATTCACTATAACGGTTCAGAACCTTGGACCTGACACAGCAGAAAATGCAAGGGTAACTGATATTCTCCCAGCTAGTCTGGAGCTTGTGAGTGCAACACTTTCACAAGGAACATACACGAGTGGTGTCTGGACCATCGGAGATCTTGCAAATGGTGCCACCGCAACCCTTGAGATCATAGCAAGGGCTGTAGCATCCAACATAAACATTGATAATGTTGCCAATGTTTCAAGCAACATATACGATCCAAACATGGCCAATAACAGGGCAAATGTCACCATTTCCGTGCCAACTGCAGCAGACCTTGCGATTAGCAAAGTTGCAGATGTAATAAAAGTGAGATATGGGGACATTGTTAGGTTCATTTTAACTGTCATAAACCTTGGACCGGATACTGCAGTAAATGTTAGGGTCATGGATCGGCTGCCAGCAGGCTTACAATTTGTGAGTGCAAGCAGTCCAGATTACGATCCAAGGTCTGGGGTTTGGACTATTGGAAACTTAGCAAGAGGTGCGATTGCAACACTTAATATCGTGGCGAGAGTCGTGACATCCAACAGAAACATCACAAACATGGCCATAGTAACAAGTGACACATATGATCCCAATCCAGACAATAACAAAGCCTTTGTAACCATAGAAGCGGCTAAAAGATTGATAAAACCGTCAAAACCGTGGGAAATCCCAATGCAGCCAACAGGAGCCTCATTACTATTAATGGTATTCGCAGTACTTTCAATTATCGCTGGATTCGCGGTTTCAAGAAAAGTATAATATAACTTCCCCTTTTTCTTTTTTTGTGGATGCCGTGGTAAATTTTATTAGAGTTTGCTATTGCACATTTATCCATCAAATATATATGCTTTTTATGTGAAATAATGATTTTAACTGGATTATCCCGGTGATGTTATGAAGGATCTTTCAAGAGAAATAGTATCAAGGATAAATAAAATTTCACGGCCAGTTAAGATAATGCATGTCTGTGGATCTCATGAACATACTATAATGCAACATGGTATAAGATCTCTTTTGCCAGAAGAGGTTGAAGTTGTTGCAGGGCCTGGATGCCCAGTATGTTGTGTTCCTGCTAGGGAAATTGATGAGTGTGTGGAACTTGCAAGGCAAGGTGTTACCATCACAACATTTGGAGATATGCTCCGCGTCCCGGGATCTTATGGTTCTCTTGCTGATGCAAAGGCTGAGGGGGCTGATGTTAGAATAGTCTATGGTGTGAATAATGCTGTTGAAATCGCGAAGAACCTTGACCGTGAGGTTGTTTTCATGGCGGCAGGTTTTGAGACTACAGCACCCACAACAGCCTCTGCGATTTTGGGAGATCCGCCAGAAAACTTTTCAGTTCTTTCATGTCATCGTTTAATTCCTCCTGCTTTAAAGTTTCTCATAGAATCTGGGGAAGTGAATTTGGATGGTCTTATAGAACCTGGGCATGTTTCCACTATAATAGGTACGAGGCCTTATATCCCATTTTCAAGGGATTATGGGATACCCCAGGTTATAGCGGGTTTCAACCCTATCGATGTTCTCTTGGGAGTCTATATGATACTTCGCCAAATTAAAAATGGAGAAGCCAAGGTTGAAAATGAGTATAGGAGAGTCGTCAAGGAAGAAGGCAATGTTAAAGCTCAGGAGATTATGAAAGAGGTTTTCTATGTTACGAGTAAGGAGTGGAGGGGATTCCCTGAGATCCCAGATTCTGTATATGAGATAAAAGATGAATTTTCGGATTTTAATGCTAGGGAAAAGTTTGATATAGAATTGGGAGATGTGATTGAATGTCCCACAGGTTGTATTTGTGGTGCTGTATTAAGAGGTGTTGCAAGGCCTGAGGATTGTTCGCTTTTTAGGACTGAGTGCACGCCAACTAATCCCGTGGGTGCATGTATGGTTTCAAGGGAGGGGACATGTAATATTGCATATCGTTATAGTTCATTTTAGGGATGGATTATGAGGGCAATCGCTGTGGACATTGATGGTACCATAACTGACCCAACAAGGAAGTTGAGCATACCCGCCCTTAAAGCGCTGAGGAAGGCCGAATCCCTTGGAGTGCCCGTTATACTTGTTACTGGTAACATTTTATGTTTCACTAGGGCGGCTTCTGTACTTATAGGAACTTCTGGGGGTCTTGTAGCGGAAAATGGTGGTGTAATATACTCTAAAGAGAAGGTTAAAGTACTGGGTGATATTAAAAAGGCTGAAAGAGCATACAAGCACCTTAAAAGTTTATATCCTGTAGAAAAGGTTCAATTTTCGGAGTTCAGGGTCTCTGAGGTAGCTATATGGCGCACAATACCTGAAGATGTCATAAAAGAAACTTTAAAGGATTTTGATGTTGAAGTTTATGATACAAAATTTGCAATTCACCTTACAGATCCGCAAGTCAATAAAGGCTCATCACTTAAAATAGTCGCAGAAGACATGGGAATCAAAACGGATGATATAATGGCAATAGGAGATAGTGAAAACGACATCGACTTCCTAAAGGTGGCCGGGTTAAAGGTCGCAGTTGCAAATGCAGACCCCCAACTCAAAAAGATGGCAGATTATGTGACAACCAAGGAGTATGGTGAGGGAGTAGCAGAAGCACTTGAAAAATTCATATTCTAACGGGGGGGAATAGATTGTATGATATAGCAGAAAAAACATTCAAGGAAGCACTTAAACATGTCCACAATGTGGAGGTATACATTCAAAAGGAGAAAACATTAGAGGTTGACATTCAAAGGGATAAAATAGACCTTGCAAAGGAACAACAGTTAATAGGCCTTGGTTTAAGGGTCATACAGGATAAAAGGATGGGTTTCGCTTACACCACAGACATGCGCCGAATAAAAGAAACAATAAAAATGGCAGTTTCTAATCTGGGAGCGAATGAAGCAGATGAGAATTTTAAATTTTCCAAACCATCACATTATCCACGAGTGAAAAAAATTTATGATAAGAGATTCCACGATTTTGAAGTTTCAGATGCTCATGAATTCGCTGAGAGAATGATAGATAAGGTTTTTGATGAAGGTTGTGAGCCTACCAACGGAGGCTTCACTGCAAGCTGCCTAAAAACTCTCTTATTAAATTCTAATGGGGTTGAGGCCGAGTACAAGAGCACAGGATTTTCTGCTCATATATCAGTTAACGCAAAGGAGGGCAACCTTAAATCCACGGCTTATGAATCTGATGCGTCATGTCTAATGAGCCTAGAACCGGAAAGGATATCCCAGACCGCTTGCAAGATAGCTAAGAACTCTATCGGAGGCGAAAAGATTGGGACGGGTGATTTGGGCATATTATTAGATTATCACGCTATAAGTGGGATTCTTGGAACATTTACATCAGCAATAAACGCCGATAACGTCCAAAGGGGAAGATCGTACCTTAAGGACAAAATAGGAGAAGAAATAGCAAACCCAGCCATGAACATATATGATGATGGAAAAATAACAGGAGGCCTCTACTCAGCCCCCATAGATGATGAAGGCACACCATCACAACGCACACCCATAATAGAAAAAGGAATACTAAAAAATTTCATATATGATCTCTACACAGCCTCTAAGGGAAATGTTAAAAGTACTGGTAATGGTATAAGAGCATCATTCTCAAGCATACCAACAGTTTCAACCACTAACATCATCCTAGATTTCCAAGATAAAATAACAGTTGAGGATATTAAAAGGGGCATGCTTGTAACTGATGTTCTCGGCGCCCACACCGCCAACCCAATTTCCGGAGACTTCTCATTGGAAGCTAACAATCCATTCTACATAGAAAATGGGGAGATAAAATATCCAATAAAAAAAGCCATGATCTCAGGTAACATATTCAACATCCTAAAACAGGTAAAAATGATAGATTCCAAGATAAGGCAAATAGGAACTTTCATAACACCAAGAATATTCATAGAAACTCTAAGGGTTATTGGAGGATAACATACAAAAGGCAGAGAACCCCCATATAATATATGATGCTAGAAGATTACCATCTTATAAGAGAAGATAAAAAACTTGCACGATTCAAAATAGCAGCATCCATAAAAGCCAAGGACGTGCCAAAAGACAAACTATGGGACGAACACAAAAGAATTCAGAAAAAGTTCAAAGAATATTATGAAAAACAGGCTATAAGATCTTGTGAATCATCATTCCTAGATTTGAAGATAAAAATAGCCGACAACATATTCAAATCATGTCATTTTTGTGAAAGACGCTGCCATGTTAACCGCAGAAAAGAACCAGGATACTGTGGCGTATTAGAAGCTAGGATAGCATCGGAATTTTTACATTTCGGGGAAGAAGCACCACTTGTCCCCAGTCATACAATATTCTTTTCAGGTTGCACATTCCACTGCGTATTCTGCCAAAACTGGGACATATCCCAAAACCCCCAAGGGGGCGTCCACATAAAACCAGAAAAACTTGCAGATATAATAGATAAAAAGAGGCGAAGAGGATCATTCAATGTAAATTTTGTCGGGGGCGACCCCACACCCAACCTCAACTATATCTTAAAAGTTATCTCAAAATGCAAAGAAAACATCCCCGTAATATGGAACAGCAACTTCTACATGTCAAAAGAGGCCATGAACCTATTAGATGGTATAATAGACTTATATTTAACAGATTTCAAATTTGGAAACGATAAATGCGCCAAGACATTAGCAGACGTAGACAACTACTGGAAAATAGTCACAAGGAACCACTTACTAGCTAAAGAATCGGCTGATATGATAATAAGACATCTGGTACTTCCGGGACACGTTGAATGTTGCACAATACCCATACTCTCATGGATAGCTGACAAATTAGGTAAAAACACCCCAGTCAATATAATGGGGCAATACCGGCCAGTATACCATGCCATGGAATACCCTAAGATAGACAGATACCCTACGAGAGAAGAAATTTACACAGCAAGGGAATATGCAAGGGAACTAGGTCTCACCAACCTACTATAGGAATGGGGAGGATAAAGAAAGTTGAATATTATAATAACGGGAAAACCGGGAACTGGGAAAACAACACTAATCAAAAAAATAAAAACCCACCTAGAAAAAGAAGGGGCTAGTATAGGCGGGATATTCACGCCAGAAATAAGAGAAGGCAAAAAGAGGATAGGCTTCGAAATAGTAGATATAATGACCGGTGAAAGAGGTATACTAGCAGAAAAGGGAGCTCCAGGGCCAAAAGTAGGATCCTATGGTGTTAACCTTGAAACGATCAAAAAAGTGGGCATACCCGGGATAGAAAAGGCCATCGAATCCGCGGATTATATCATAATAGATGAAGTCGCGCCAATGGAGCTTAAAGACCCCAAATTCTTATTTAAGGTGGAAGAAGCGCTTTCAAGCGGCAAAACAGTGATAGCAGCCTTCCACAGGAAGCTAATCCAGAACATAAAGGATAGAGAAGACGTGCAAATATTCAGGATCAACCCCGAAAATCGTGAAATAGTATACGAAAAGATAAAAAGGGTAATAGAGGGAAAATAATGGAATGCGATGAATATGGACTTGCAAGGGCCATTGAGAGGGAAAATCTAAACTTAAACCCCCTTCAGAGGGGTGGTGTCCTCCCAGCAGATGCCCGTGAAGCACTTTACGAGTTCTCAGATGGTTATAGTATATGTGATTATTGTGAAGGGAGACTAGATCAGATAAAAAAACCAGACATTACAAGATTCCTTGATGATCTTGCAGACTTCATAAATGTTGACGTTGTAAGAACAGTCCATGGTGCAAGAGAGGGAAAATTTGCAGTGATGCACGCCATCTGCGACAAGGGAGATACGATAGTGACAGATGGGAACGCACACTATACTACACATTTGGCAGCCGAAAGAAACCACCTTAGAATCATCGAAGCACCCAACAATGGATATCCAACATTCGAAATAAAACCAGAAACTTACAAGCAAGTACTAGAGGATGCCATTGACAAAACAGAGGTCAAATTAGCAGTTCTAACACATGTTGACGGGGATTATGGAAACCTTACAAATGCAAAGGCCATAGCATCTGCTTGCAGGAGATTAGGTGTCCCACTATTATTAAATTGCGCATACTCTATGGGGCGGATGCCAATAGACGCCAAGGAGATAGGGGCTGATTTCATTGTTGGTAGTGGGCATAAGAGCATGGCAGCCTCTGGGCCGATAGGAGTGCTTGGCATGACCAGTGAATGGGAGGACATCATACTTAAAAGATCTGAGCGTCATGAAAAAAAGGAAATCGAAATGCTAGGATGTACAAGCAGGGGTGCTCCAATAGCGACGCTAATGGCATCATTCCCACATGTGAAAGAAAGAGTACAAAGATGGGATGAAGAAGTTAAAAAAACAAGATACTTTATAAAAGAGATGGAAAAATTAGGTGAAATAGTACAATTGGGGGTTAAGCCAAAAGAACACGACCTGGTAAGATTTGAAACACCAATATTCGAGAGTATAGCACGTTCACATCCAAGAAGGGGCTTTTTCTTATATGAAGAGCTTAAAAAGAGGAAGATAGTTGGTATAAAGAGGGGTCAGACACGATGGTTTAAATGTAGCATATATGCTATGACCATGGAACAAGTAGAATACATAATCAACGCCTTCAAGGATATCATAGAAAAATATCAAAAATCCTAGATTATGGGGAACTGTATCTCCACTTTACTCCCATAGTAGATTTCCCTGGGTGAACCTATAACATCTATATTATTTTCTTCAACAAAATCTATGAGAGACTTATAGGCAGCTCCCCTACCAGAACCTTCATAGAGAGTGTATAAAACCTTATGCCCTGGGATCGTCACAATATTCACACGATCAGTACCCTCGATCTCATCCTCTATAGGAAACCCCACATCATACTTTCCCTCGTCCTTGAGGGGGCTAGTATAGAATATCACAAAACCAGAACCCCCAATCTTGACCTCATGCTCCTTAAGCCATTCCTCAAGCTCCTGAAGTAACTTTTTAGTCTTCTTAAAACAGCCACTGTAACTTATAACAGCTATACGCTCCTCAGGGACCATTTTAGTCTTTATCATGACAGCACACCCAAAAGAGAATAAAATGGTTTTTTAGACGCCGGGACTGGGATTTGAACCCAGGAGGAGCAAAGCTCCACGGGATCTCAAGTCCCGCGCCTTACCTGGCTAGGCTATCCCGGCACATAAAAAAAGGATCACAAATTATTAATTTGTGGGGGGGCTTGTCTTCTAGCCCTTGAGTTCTATTTCTATACTAACGTTATCTGGTACGTTAACTTTCATGACCTGGCGCATGGCCCTTTCATCGGCTTCTATCCCTACGAGTCTCTTGTGGATTCTCATTTCCCATTTTTCCCAGGTAGCGGTTCCTTCACCGTCTGGAGATTTGCGAGTTGGTACTATAAGCCTTTTAGTGGGGAGGGGTATGGGACCTGATATGTCAACTCCGGTTCTCTCTGCTATCTTCTTTATCTGTTCACAGACGTATTCTAATTTTTTCGGGTCGGTTCCTGTGAGTTTGATCCGTGCCTTCTGCATTTACATCCTCCAAAAAAATATAATATTGGGGGGGTTTATTTTGCTGGTACTAGGTCTATGCACATTCCAGCTGCGACTGTCTGTCCCATGTCCCTTATGGCGAATCTTCCCATGTGGGGTATGTCTTTGATTTTTTCTATTACGAGTGGTTTGGTTGGTTGTATTTTGACCACGGCGGCATCTCCAGTTTTGAGGTAGTCTGGGTTTTCTTCTTGCACTTCACCAGTTGCAGGGTTTATCTTCTGGACGAGTTCTGTGAAGGTGCATGCAACCTGTGCTGTGTGGCAGTGGAATACTGGTGTGTATCCTACTGTTATGACTCCTGGGTGTTGTAGTACGACTACTTGGGCTGTGAATTGTTTTGCGACTGTTGGTGGAGTGTCAGGGTGTCCTGCTACGTCACCCCTTCTTATATCATTCTTTCCAACACCTCTCACATTGAATCCTATGTTGTCACCGGGTTCTGCTTGTTCTATACGTTCATGGTGCATTTCTATGGATTTGACTTCTCCTCCAACGCCTGGTGGTTCGAATATGACATTGTCACCAGTCTTTAGGATTCCGGTTTCAACCCTACCAACTGGTACTGTGCCCACTCCTGTGATGGAATATACATCCTGGATTGGTATCCTTAAGGGCAAGTCCACTGGTTTTTCTGGGGGTTTTAGCTGATCTAATGCTTCAACTATTGTGGGACCCTTGTACCATGGTGTTTTATCACTCTTTTGGGTTATGTTGTCACCTACAAATGCTGAAACTGCTACGAATGGGACTTCCTTGGGCTTGTAACCTACTGTTTTGATGAGTTCGCTCACTTCATCTTTAACTTCATTGTATCTGTCTTCGCTGTAATCTACTAGGTCCATCTTATTTATTGCGACGACTAGTTGGTCTATACCTAGTGTCCTTGCAAGAAATACGTGTTCTTTTGTCTGTGGCATCACACCATCGTCTGCTGCCACGACTAGGACTGCGGCGTCTGCTTGTGAAGCTCCTGTGATCATGTTCTTAACGAAGTCGCGGTGTCCTGGACAATCCACAATTGTGAATTCATATTTTTTTGTTTCGAATTTTGTATGTGCAAGGTCTATTGTCAGTCCTCTCTCCCTTTCCTCTGCTAATCTGTCCATAACATACCTGAATTTGTCTTCTCCTTCAGCTAATTGCTGTTCTGTGATGACTCCTGCTTGTAGGAGAAGGTGACCTACAAGTGTGGATTTCCCATGGTCTACGTGTCCAATAAATGCCAAGTTTATGTGTTCCTTTTCTTTAGCCATAATATTACCTCCGATATTCTGTGATGATTTGAAGTTTGACCTTATATCCCATGATGGGTTAAATCTCCTATATTTATTATCTTATTATATAAATTTATGTACTTTTAACTGAGGTAATGGTCAGCACCATATGGTTCAGGTGATAATCCTTTCCTAGTTCTTATCTCCCTTATGATGGTTTTTTGAAGTTCATCTGGTAATTTTTCAAATCCTGCATTTTCAGTGGACCAGAGGCATCTTCCCTCTGTAGCTGATCTAATGTCCCCTGCGAAGCCGAACATTTCAGCAACTGGAACCTTAGCTTCCACTGTTACCATGTCACCCTCTTGACTCATATCTAGGATTTGACCGCGTCTATTCTGTATCTCCCTTGTGGCATTACCCATGTATTCTTGTGGAACGTTTATGAAAACCTTCTGTATTGGTTCGAGGATCTTAGGTTCGGCCATCATCATAGCAGCATACATGGCCCTTCTAACAGCAGGGAGCACCTGCGCGGGTCCTCTGTGCACGGCATCCTCGTGGATTTTAGCATCCACGAGTTTCACTTTAACACCCATCACTTTTTCCTTTGCTAATGGACCATCATCTATCGCACTTTCAAAACCGTCTAATATGAGCTCTTTTATCTCATCAAGGTATTGTATACCCCTTGTCATGTTTATGAAAAGGTTTTTTTCATATACGTCCCATACTCTCCTAGCCTCTTCCTTGTCTAGTCCTGCTTTTATGAATTTATTCGCCATTTCTTTTCCTTTTATTCTGCCCTCTTTGATCTGACCATCCTGTATGGCTTTGAATACTGACTCTTCCAATGGTTCTATGGTTATATAGAATCTGTTATGTTTGTTGGGCGATTTACCCTCAACTGGCCCTGCGGTGTCCATGACAGTCTCCCTGTAGACTACGATAGGCTCCGAGGTTTCTATTTCAACACCTTTTTCGTTTATCCTGTAGGCTATTATTTCAAGGTGTAATTCACCCATACCAGAGACGAGGTGTTCACCCGTTTCTTCGTTTATCTCAACCTTTACTGTCGGATCTTCTTTAGCTATCTGCCTCAAAACCTCTATAAGTTTTGGAAGATCCTTTGTGTTCTTTGCTTCAACTGCTACCGTGACAACAGGCTCTGAAATGTGTTCTAGGCTCTCAAATGCTTCTATTTTCCTCTCGGTATCGCATACTGTTTCACCTGCAACCACATTCTTGGCACCGGTTATCGCGACAATGTTACCAGCTGGGACCACATCAGTGTTTATCCTCTCTGGGCCCATGTAAACTCCGACCTGTTGAACCCTGGAAGTTGTATGGGATCCTACAAGGAATATTTCATCACCCTTTTTGATGGTCCCGCCGAATATACGACCAGTCGCCACTTCACCAGCATGTTTATCTATCCTTACATCTGTTATCATGACTGCTAGGGGACCTTTAGGGTTTGTTTTGAGCATGCTTTGGCCTTCTTCACTTTCTAGGTCTCCTTGCCATATTATGGGTACTCTGTAAGTTTGGGATTCTGATGGACTTGGCAAGTGTTCCACAACCATTCCTAGGAGTACTTTATGTAGGGGGACTTTCTGGGCTAGTTCTTTTTGTCTGTCTTCTTTACAGTATTGGTATATGTCTTTGAATGTTATGCCGGTTTCTTGCATTATGGGGACGTTTATGGCCCAGTTGTAATAAGCTGATCCGAAGGCTACGCTACCATTTTCTACCTTTACTTGCCATTTTTGTTTGAATTCTTTGGGTGCCATGCTTTTGATTAGCTTGTTTACTTGGCTTATTATCTTTATGAACCTTTCTTGGAGTTCTTCTGGTTTGAGTTTGAGTTCGTTTATTAGGCGATCCACTTTATTTATGAATAGTACTGGTTTCACGTGTTCTTTGAGGGCTTGTCTTAGTACTGTTTCTGTCTGGGGCATCACACCTTCTACTGCGCAGACCACTACTACGGCTCCGTCAACGGCTCTCATTGCACGTGTAACATCTCCCCCGAAGTCTACGTGTCCTGGGGTGTCTATAAGGTTTATGAGGTATTCTTTGCCATTGTATGGGTGGACCATGGATACGTTAGCTGCGTCGATGGTTATACCCCTTGCTTGTTCTTGTTCGTCAAAATCTAGGAATAGTTGGTCGCCTGCTAGTTCTGCTGATATCATCCCGGCTCCGGCTAGTAAGTTGTCTGATAGTGTTGTTTTTCCATGGTCTATGTGGGCGACTATGCCTATGTTGCGGATGTAATCTGGTTTGTACATTAATTCTTTGATCTTGCTAATCATTTTAGCACGTCTACTCACTAAAATCACCTTAATGCGCTGATCTGGCTATTCTCTCTTTTTCTTCCTTCTTTTGTATTGCGAAGCTTCTTGTATCATATTCTGAAGCTAATATGATCTCCTGGGCCAGGCATTCTTCTATTGATTTCTTGGTTTTGAAAGCTGCTTGCATGGCACCCTTCGTGAGGAAATTCAAAGATAAGTCGAGTCTGCGTTGTGGGGATACGTCAACAGCGACTTGGTAGGCTATACCCCCATATTTTATCCTTGTTGTTTCCTCTCTTGGGGATGTGTTCTCTATGGCCTTAACTAGGACTTCTATCGGGTTCTTCTTTGTCCGCTGGTTTATTATCTCGAATGCCTTTTTAACGATCTTGTATGCTTTATTCTTTTTTCCAGTGTTTTTTTCTGTTCTCATGACCTTGTTTATTAGTCTTTCAATTATTGAAACCTTTGATTTTGCGAATTGTCTTTTCACGTGTCTTCCCATTGTATGTGGGACTAGTACCTCTGCTAAGGAAATGTATTTGGCCAGTCCCTTGTCTTCGACTTTCACCTCTTTTGTCTCCCATTTATCAAAGACTAAACTCATAAGTATTACCTCACTGGTTTCTCTATTTTGCCCTTAACCATTTCTTGGAGTGATACATTATTGACTTTGGTGACCTTCCAGCGGACGCCTGGAATGTCACCCATTGCTCTTCCAGCAGGGCCTCCTATACCTTCCACGATTACTTCGTCGTGTTCGTCGATGAAACCGATTGCACCGTCTCCAGGGGCGAATGCGGTTATCTGTTTACCGTTTTTGATAAGTTGGACTCTTACACATTTTCTTATGGCTGAGTTTGGCTGTTTTGCCTCTATACCTACTTTCTCTATTACTATCCCTCTTGCCTGTGGTGCTCCTTCTAGAGGGTCTGCTTTAACATCTAAGCGTAATGCTCTTCTTTTATATTGTGGGTCTTTCCATCTAAACTTTTGTCTGTCTTTTTTGAGTTTTTTTGCTGCGAAAAGTCCTGGCAAGTGTGATTCCCTCCCAATTATTTAATTATGATGTTACTTATGTTGTGCTGTCTCCTTGCTAATATCCTGGCTCTTTCAATATTCTGGCCCCCTCTGCCTATCACTGCTCTTCTATCTTTTGGGTTTACTTCTATAGTGGCTATTTTCTCCCCGTTGTCTCTTTGGAGTATTCTTATACTCCTTAGTTTGATGGGGGCGAAGAGGTTGGCTATGAATTCAACTGGATCGTCTGAATGTTCGATCACTTCAACGCCCTTGTCAACGGCCTTCTGGACTTTGGCAACGTTGCTACCTCTTCTCCCGATGGCGAGGCCCATATCTCCCTTTTTAACAAGGAATGTTATTTTCCCATTTTTATCATCCACTATACAATCTTTTACCATTGCACCGGTCATGCTTTCAAACAGTGCAATATATCTTATTTCGTTTGTGGTGAATTTTATATTCACGGAATCTACCCCACTATTTCTAGTATTGTTGAGTCACCAGGATCTTGTATGAGGAGAGTAGTGACGGTGAATGGTTTACCACATACTGAGCCTAATTCGACGCTACTCCCATTATAAACATAGATGGGAATATTGGAAAGTTTGGCATAATATTCTACGTCTTCTTTTATATCTTCTGGGGCGTTTTCGGCTATTATTACCAATTTGCCTTTACCTAGTTTCAAGTTTTGGATGGACTTTTTCGAGCCTAATATGACATTACCAGTGTCTACGGCTACTCTTATTCCTCTATCTATGTCCATTTACTTCCTCCTATCCTCTTGTTTCATTATAATGCTCACGGATCCCGTGCCTAATGGTATGGGTTGTCCTATTATGATATTTTCTATGATACCGTTGAGATTATCTACTTCTCCCCTTATACTAGCTCTTAGGAGGTGTTTTCCTGTTTCTTCGAATGATGCTCTTGCAAGGACGCTTGCTTTCTCGCCGCTGACACCATGTCTTCCAATGGATTTCACTGTACCGTCTGCTGTCATCATATCGGCTACTAGCATGATGTGTCTTATGTCTACTGTCAGTCCCTGTTCTTCCATTGTCTTCTTTGCCTCGTGTATTATTGCGTTCCTTGCCGCTTCTATCCCTAGAACCTTCTCTATTTCATGTATGTCATTTGTCATTGTTCTGACTTTGTCAACACCATCTATTTTGAGAACAGCTCCGAGGTTTGAACCTTCAGTATGTATTACCCATTCGTCTTCCTCTTTTCTGACAACTACTTTACCTATATTTTTAACTCCACTTATTTGGTAGTTGCGTACTTTATCAGCTAAAAGTCTAAGATCCCTTATGGTACGTTTTGAAGGTTCAAGTTCAAATATTAACATATTATTATTTATTTCTACTTCCTTAAAAGCTTTTTTTACACGTTGGATTATATCATCATAATTAAGTCGCTTTTCCTTGATCTTTTCCTTGTCTAATTCAACAACGATGTTCATTTCAGCATAATTAATATTAAAATTCTTCAAGACATCATTTAGGGTGCTTTTACCAATCTTGTTGGCAATTTTTCTCACAAATTCTTCGTCATCCCTTTTATCTTCTTCAAAATATATGTCCATTGTAGGTGTTGAAATCTTTTTACGAGCATCGACAATCTCTATAAGCCTGGGAAGACCAAGTGTAACATTAAGTTCAGCCACACCAGCATAGTGGAAAGTACGCATTGTCATCTGAGTACCTGGCTCCCCCACAGACTGCGCTGCAACGGTACCTACAGCCTCTCCCTCCTCTACCTTAGCCCTTTCATATGCACGATGAGCCTTATCTATCAATTCGTTGAGTTCATCATCATCTAACTGTTTCTCTTCCACTACCCTAGCCATTTCTAATATGAGTTTTTCTGGGAATTCAAGATCCTTTTTTTCCACAAATTTTTTAACTTTTTTTAATGTTTCCACGAAATCACCCACAATGGGATTTATTTACCTGCCCTAATTTCATCTACTAGTTTTTCAAGGTCTACTATCTCACCATAATCGCTTTTTGCCGGGTCGACTCCATCTTCTCCGTAGAGTCTTTGGATTACAATTCCTCTATTGTCGATTACCATACCATCATCTGTGACTGTTAAGTCTTGGAGAGCGTTTACAAGTCTTCTCTGCATGTAACCACTTTGAGCCGTTCTGATAGCGGTGTCAACAAGGCCTTCTCTTCCTCCCATCGCATGGAAGAAAAATTCTAGCGGATCTAGGCCTTCTTTGTAGCTGGAGTGTACGAAGCCTCTTGCTTTGGCGCCTAGTTCGCCTTTTTTGAAGTGTGGTAGTGTTCTTTTGGTGTATCCTCTTGTGATTCTGCTTCCTCTTACTGATTGTTGGCCGACGCATGCTGTTATTTGTGTGAGGTTGAGCATGGATCCTCTTGCGCCGGTGAGGGCCATTATTACTGAATGGTTTTCTTCCATGTCGAAATATTCTTCTGCTATTTCCCCTGATTTGTCTCTAGCTTCCCCTAGTACTTGCATTATTTTCATTTCGAGTGTTTCTTCGAGTGTTCTTCCAGGGAGTGGTTCTAGTTCGCCGTTTTCGTAGGCTTCGATTAGTCTGTCAACTCTTTTTTCGGCATTTTTTAGGTGGGCTTCTATTCTTTCTTTCGCTTCTTGGGGTATTTCCTGGTCTCTGATGCTTGTTGTGAATCCTACTTTCATTATTGCGGCTATGGCC
This sequence comes from Methanothermobacter sp., assembly GCA_030055615.1. Lineage (NCBI taxonomy): Archaea > Methanobacteriati > Methanobacteriota > Methanobacteria > Methanobacteriales > Methanobacteriaceae > Methanothermobacter > Methanothermobacter sp. Next base: position 358,671 of record JASFYN010000001.1, read on the forward strand.
AATTTTGTGGCTGTATCCAGGAATTCTCGGGCTTTGTCTGTGCCGTATTCTTTCACGATGTGGTCTAGTATTTTTCCTGAAAATGCTCCGTAGGCTTTTTCGTCTATTACGCCGGATTTTAGTTGTCCGTTTTCTATGATGACATAAGCGTCGTATTTGCATTCCTCTTTTAGGCATTCGTCACATTTTCTGCATATTTCTGCCTTGTATGTCATGTTAAGGTCATCGGGCAGTACCATGCTGAATATTTCTTTGCCGGTCCATTTTCTACCTTTTTTGTCTGGTAGTGGGATGCCCGCCCTTTTCAAGAGTTGGAATGCGTCTCCTTCATCAAATTCTGTGCCTCTTTTTGTTAGGAGGTATGCTCCTGAAATATGGTCATGTATGCCCCCGATTATAGGCCCGCCAAACCTTGGTGAAAGTATATGTTCCTGTACCCTCATTAGAGTTTTTGCTTCTGCGCGGGCTTCCTCTGTCTGTAGAACGTGTAGGTTCATCTCGTCCCCGTCAAAATCGGCATTATATGGTGGACAAACACATAGGTTTAAGCGGAACGTTTTGTATGGTAATACCCGGACTTCGTGGGCCATCATTGACATTCTGTGCAATGATGGTTGTCTATTAAATAATACGATGTCACCATCTTTTAGGTGTCTTTCGACGATGTATCCCGGTTCTATTTTTTCAAGTATGGCTTCTTTTGTCTCCTCATAGATTCTTATTTTGCGGTTGTCTGGTCTTATAACGTAATTTGCGCCTGGGTGTTTGTCTGGGCCGTTTTTGATGTATTTTTTGACTTCGTCTATGTTCCATTCGGTTACGTAAACAGGTACTGTAACTTCTTTGGCTATTATTTCTGGGACGCCTACTTCGTTTATGCTAATATTTGGGTCTGGGGATATTACTGTACGTGCGGAGAAGTTAACCCTTTTACCTGAGAGGTTTCCTCTGAATCTTCCTTCTTTACCTTTTAGTCGTTGGGCTAATGTTTTTAGGGGTCTTCCTGATCTGTGTCTTGCTGGTGGCACGCCTGATGCTTCGTTGTCAAAGTATGTTGTTACGTGGTATTGTAGGAGTTCCCATAGGTCTTCTACGATGAGTTGGGGTGCTCCTGCTTCCATGTTTTCTTTGAGGCGTTGGTTGATTCTTAGTATGTCAACGAGTTTGTGTGTGAGGTCGTCTTCTGAACGTTCCCCTGTTTCTAGTGTGATTGAGGGTCTTACGGTTACTGGTGGTACTGGTAGTACTGTGAGGACCATCCATTCTGGTCTTGCAACTTCTGGGTTGACTCCGAGGAGGAGTGAGTCTTCGTCAGTTACTTTTTCGAGTCTTTCTCTGACTTCACTTGGAGTTAGCTTGTAATCGATTATGTCAAGGAGTTTTCTGAGGTTTCTGATCTTCTCTAGGACTTCCATTGGCCTTATGATCTCTTTTAGCTCTCCTTTAATGTTCGAGATTTTCTCAGGATTCTCTTGAATTTCTTTGGTTATTTTGAGAAGTTTATTGATCTTTTCCAAAAGTTCTGGTTCGTCTTTTAAAGTTTTGTCGAGTTCTTCTAATGTTTTTGTTTTTTCTTTGAGGTTTATCCATTCGGTTGCCTGGTTATTTGATGCTTCCTCTGACTTTTCATTTTCTAGGAATTCTATGATCTCTTTGAATGTTGATTTTTCACCGGTTTTTTCAAAAACGCTTCTGAGATTTTTAACTTCTTCTATGTATTCTATGATTTCTTCTAGGCTTTCGTTGAGTTCTGTTGTTAGTCTTTTGATTTCGGTTGTTGTTAGTCTGTATTTTCTTTCTAGTAGTTCTGTTAGTTCGGGTGATGTTAGTGTGTGGCCTTCTTCTAGCATTTCGATTATATCTTCTAGTAATTCTATGATTTCATCGGTTGTTAATTTGTAGTCTTCTTCTACGATGGATACTGGTTTGTCTATTTTGATGTCTCCTTGGTCTTCGTCACAGTGTGGGCATCTTTCACGTCTTGCAACATCATAAACTTCTTTTATGATATCTGTAAGGTTCTCCTCCCTCTCCATAGCCTCCTGAAACAATAACCTATACTCTTCTATCTCTTTATCATCGAGGAGGATCCTTCCACATTTTCTACATGTTGACCTGAGAATCTTATGTATGGTGTCGGCGAATCCAACATGTATCACAGGCCTTGCGAAGTTTATGTGGCCGAAGTGGCCTGGGCAATCACCTCCCTTGGCCCCGCATGTTTTACATCTCAAGCCAGGGTCTATAACACCGAGGCGTCGGTCCATCAGCCCGTTTTCGATGGGATATCCGTCTTCATCATATGTGTCGGGTGTTATGATCTGGGCTACTGACATTTTCCTTATCTCATCTGGTGAAAGCAGCCCAAATTCAATCTTGGAAATTTTTTTAAGAATGCCTTTCAAGGTTGGTCTCTCCCCCTTTCTTCTATGCTTTATCCTCTAAGATGAGTTTTGGGAATATGCAGAGGCTTTTAAGCTCATCTAATAATAGTTTGAATGCATAGGATATTTCAACTGGGAATGATTCTGAATCTTCACAAATTGGACAATATGTTTTACCCCTTATACGATCGTATATGGCTAACATACCACACTCGGAGCAAACAAGGGCCTCATACTTGTCTGATTCATCTAGGAGCCTCTCTTTGAGTGTTAACGCCGCCCCATGGGCTATTAGACAGTCTCTTTCCATTTCACCAAATCTTAGACCACCTTCTCTAGCCCGACCTTCTGTGGGTTGTCTTGTAAGTACTTGTACAGGACCTCTTGATCGTGCATAGACCTTATCTGTTGTCATGTGATGGAGTTTCTGATAATATGCTACTCCTATGAATATTTCTGCTTGGAGTTTTTCACCTGTAACACCATCATATAATGTTTCAACCCCAGCGGTTTCGAAGCCATTTGCTCGGAGAGCCTCCTTTATATCCTCTTCTTTTTCACCAGTGAATGGTGTTCCATCAACTCTCTCAGCATCCATACAAGCGGCTTTACCAGCCATCATCTCTAGTACTTGTCCAACGGACATCCTTGAGGGTATTGCATGGGGATTTATTATGAGATCTGGTATTATTCCATCCTCTGTGAATGGCATGTCCTCTTCTGGCACTATAAGTCCTACAACACCCTTCTGTCCATGTCTTGAAGCGAACTTATCACCTAACTCGGGTTGGCGCTGATCTCTTAGGCGTATTTTAACCAGTCTATTGCCTTCAACAGTTTCTGTGAGTAGAACGGCATCAACAACACCCTTTTCACCATGTCTCACTGTGACTGAAGTTTCCCTCCTTCTTTCGGCAACAGTGCCGAACTCGTCTATCTCTTCGAGGAAACGTGGAGGGGATGTTTTACCGATTAAGACATCACCAGAGAAAACCTTTGATTCAGGGTTTACTATTCCGTCTTCATCAAGATGCCTATAAGCTCTTTCTGAACGATAACCTCTCACACCCTTTTCAGGTATTTCGAAACGATCTTCTTGGCCCCCAGGGTATCTTCTCTCAGAAGCTTCATAGGATCTGAAGAATGTTGATCTTGCAAGTCCTCTTTCAAGGGAGGCTCTATTTAGGATGAGGGCATCCTCCATATTGTAGCCTTCATAGGACATCACTGCAACTACAAAATTTTGCCCTGAAGGTCTATTATCGTATCCTATAACATCTATTATCCTTGTCTTCACAATGGGTTCTTGGGGGTAATGGAGGAGGTGGGCCCTTGTATCTGTTCTAAGCTTATAATTTGATGCGTAGAAGCCTAGGGCTTGTTTGGTCATGCCCGCTTCCATGGTATTTCTTGGTGATGAATTATGATTTGCGAAGGGTATGATACCAGCGCATATCCCGAGCATTGTTGAAGGGTCGATTTCAAGGTGTGTATGTTCTTCTGTCAGTTCATCTTCTGACATTGCGATATAAGCGTTTTCTTCTTCTTCGGCATCTAGGTATTCTATCACACCCTCTTTTATCAGATCATCCCATCCAATTTCACCTTCTCTCAGAAGTTCTAGGTGTTTTTCTGTGAGGAGTGGTTTACCATCTTTTACTATTATGAGGGGTCTTCTAGCTCTTCCAGGGTCTGTGAAAATGTAAATTTCATTATTCTCAGGATAATATGTGATGTTCATTTCATGGGAGACTTCTCCTCGCCTCCTTTTTTCTCTCATCTCTTCAACGAATTCTTCAGGTTCGTCACAGGTGCCTATGAGTTCTCCGTTAATATAAATTTTGGTCATTTTACTGAACCCCCCATTTTAGTTTAGGATCCCCATTTTTTTTATCACATCTTTTATCTCGTGCGGGTCCGCGCCCTCTGAGATTTTAACCATTAATGCAAGGTTTTTGACCAAACCACAGTTGGGACCTTCTGGGGTTTCATTTGGGCATATTTTCCCGAATTGTGTTGGATGAAGGTCTCTGGCCTCGAAGTGTGGCTGGCTCCGGCTTAGTGGGGACACTACCCTTCTGAGGTGTGATAATGTGCCCATGTAACTTGTACGGTCGAGTAACTGGCTTATACCTGCTCTGCCACCTACCCAATTTCCTGTGGCGATTGCATGTTTTATGTTTTCTGTGAGGACGTCTGATCGGACTGCTTGTTTCACTGAAGGTTCTTTACCCCTTGCAAGGCTCCTTTCTAACTGGTAGGTCATGTCCCTTGTTAAACTTGTGAATGCTACCCTGAAAAGGTCTTCCATGAGATCCCCTGAAACTCTTAATCTTTTGTTTGTATAGTGATCTTTGTCGTGGGGTTCTCTTTCACCATATATGACCTGTAATAGCATTTCAGTCATCTCAGCAAGGTAAATTGCTTTATCGATCCTCTTTTCGGGTTCGGTGCCGATATGGGGTAAAAGATAGCGGTCTATCACGTCTTCCGCCCTTCTTATCCTGTAATCTTCTGTCATCCCCTTGGCTACTCTGTTACCAATATATTTGATGGCGCTTAATATCAGGTATTCTCTACGTTCTTCTTTGTCCAATCCCTCTAATTTCTCATAGTCTATTTTGAGTTTTTCAGAGGAGACTTCTATATCATCAGTGACCACCATCTGGTAATTCAAGTCGTCAGAGATACTGGTTATGATTTCCTCATCTGTGGCTAATCCTAGGGCCCTTAGTAATATTACGAGTGGTATTTCTCCTGGGACGTAGGGGAATGATATGCGGAGGTATACTCCCTTTCTCCTGGGTTTTTTATATTCGACTGATATCCGGGCCCTGAACCCGCTTTTTATCGATGTTACAATGGCCCTGGCTCTGTTCTCTTCGATTTCACCCAATCTTTCTAGGATGATCTTGTTTGGGGCTATCTCTTCTGTAGTTACGAGTGATCTCTCTGATCCGTTGACTATGAAGTATCCTCCAGGGTCACGTGGATCCTCTCCTTTTTCTATAAGTTCCTTTTCTTTGAGCCCGTGGAGATGGCATATTTCTGATTTTAACATTACTGGTAATTCTCCAATGTAGACTTTTTCGAAATCTGGCTCTGGAGCCCCTTCTTTTAAAAGTCGCATTTCGAGGCTCATATGCGCGGAGTAGGTTAAGTTTCTAAGTCTGGCTTCCATTGGGAATATTTTGGTGGTGGATCCGTCAGCTTCCTTGATGAAAGGTTTCACTATCTCGAGTTTTCCTGTCTCCACCCTATATTTTCCTTCTTCGAATTCTATGGGTTCGCTGGTATCTATTATCTCCTGTATTCTATTGTTTACGAAATCGTTGTAGGATTCCAAGTGGTGGTCTACTAGATTGTATTTGTCAAAAAACGCATCTACCAATTCCCATGCACTTTTTCTCATGGACTTCCTCCAAAAAATAATAATATGATCAATCTTGAACTATCCTATATGTTACAAATTTACCTGCGGTTGGACTTTCCCTTATTATCTTCAGTATATCCCCCTCTTTCGCCCCTATAGCTTTCACTACGGGGTCGTCAGTCCTTATTTTGGGTAGTTGTTCGGCGTGGATTTTCATTTCCTTGAGGACTTTCTCAGCCTCCTCTTCAGATAAAATAACATGTTCCGGTACCAGTTGATGTTTTAATATATCCTTCTTCACAATTTATCCTCCACGTGAAAAATATGACCTAGAATCAGGGGGGAACGGGCCCGACGGGAATTGAACCCGCGACCACTTGGTTAAAAGCCAAGCGCTCTTCCAGACTGAGCTACGGGCCCTATGGGGACGCCCTGGCCGGGAATTGAACCCGAGTCGCGGGCTCGACAGGCCCGCATGATAGCCCCTACACCACCAGGGCAATCCTCTAAAATGAGATCATCCCAATTTATCCATCTCACTCCTTTAAATATTTTACCCTCCATCTATTATCCGGATCAGACTTTTTTTTGATGAGAGTCTACACACACTAAAGGTGGAGCATGATATATATCTACTCTCTAGAAACGTTGAATGTTATATATTTTTTGTAACATTTTATAAATATTTTTCCCCCTTTTTATAGTATCGTAGTGAAGACTTATAAAATTGGTAGGGGAGGTGGGAAAGTCCCGCCTGCCGGACTTGAACCGGCAACCCTCGGATCTACAGTCCGATGCTCTGCCAAATTGAGCTAAGGCGGGCCTATGATGAAGGTATGGGACCACCCGGATTTGAACCGGGGTCTCAGGCTCCCAAAGCCCAAAGGATCGACCAGGCTACCCTATGGTCCCATAGGATTATGTGAAGCCCCGGACGGGAATTGAACCCGCGACCACGAGATTACAAGTCTCGCGCTCCACCAGACTGAGCTACCGAGGCATTCATCATATTAGTCATTAATATTTAAATATTTTACGGTGGAATATAATATGTTTTTGAAGCATGATATAGTTTTAAATATTCATGGGATTGCAGAGTACTTTGACGGCTGGTAATTCTTCACCAGCCAATAAACTTATAGCAGCACCACCACCACTACTTATATGGTTTATACCATCTTGAAAGCCCATTTGAACCGCTGCAGCGGCTAAGTGGCCGCCTCCGATTATGGAAAACCCAGAGGATGACGAAATGGCGTTAAGCAGGTCTTCAGTGCCTATACTGAACTCTGGGTTTTCGAAGACTCCTGCAGGACCATTTGCAACTATCATTTTAGCGTTCCTTATTTTCTCTGCATAAACTTTTATGGTTTCTAGGCCAATATCATAAATGGGAAGATCAGGGATATCTTTTATGGGGACATCTAATCTTTTATCGTCTTTGCATACTGCCACATCAACTGGTATAAGTATTTTGTCCTTGAATTTTTTCATGAGCTTCCTGGCTACCTTTATAAGATTTTTGTAGCCTCTTTTTTTTATTAGTTTTTCGTTACATTTACCTATATCTATTTTAGCTGCTTTCAAAAACACGTTAGCCACAAGACCCGTAGTCAATATATAATCGGCACTGCCCTTTCCTAGGACGTTTTCCATGACTTTTATGGAGTCATCGACTTTAACGCCCCCAAGAACATAAATGCAAGGCCTTTTAACATTTTCAAGGGCACTATATAGGATTTTTAATTCTCTTTCCATGACCCTTCCAGCTGCGGAGGGTAGTTTCACTGGGAAACCTACAAGTGAGGGTTGGGATCTGTGGGCTGCTGCGAATGCATCATTAATATAATAATCGATAAGTGGGGATAGTTTCCTTACAAGGTGGGTTTTTGCTTGGATTCTAGGCTCCCGTTTTAGGATTTCCTCTGAGTAAAAACGAACATTCTCTAGGAGTATTATGTCGCCTTTTTTCATCTTGGAGATTTCCTCTCTGGCAGCGCATCCAAAGATATCCTCGACATATTTTACAGGACGTCCTACAATATTTGATAGAATCTCAGCATGTTTTTCTAGTGTTGTGAAATCCTTTTTACCTGGTCTGCTTTGGTGGGCTAATATAACAACTTTCGCATCCATACTTGCAAGCTCATCTATGGTCTCTGAGTGGAGTCTGAGGCGCGTATCATCGAGTATCATCCCTGTATGTGGATCTACAGGAGAGTTTATGTCAATCCTTAGAAGTACGGTTTTACCATTTAATTCAAGGTCGTCTATGGTCTTGAAATTTAATGACATTCAATGTTCACCCCCAAAGTTAATCTATATTTTACTCACCAAGTCCAAGAGAGCTTCACGGGGGTTATCTGCTAATATGACACCGGAGGCTAAAAGCACGCCTTCTGATCCAAGATCTAGGGCCGCTTTAAAATCTTCACCTGTAGATATCCCAGCTCCACAGAGCACTTTAACATTAGGGTTTATGTTTTTAACAGCATCTACGGTCCCAGTAACCACTTCAGGTTCTGCCTTGGATACTGGGATGCCAGATCCTATAAGTTCTGGGGGTTCCACTGCCACAAAATCAGGGCCCATTGCAGCTGCAGCAGCGCTTGTGTCCACATTATTTGTACAGAATATACTAATGAGACCTGCTTCTTTAACTCTTTCAATAACTCTTTGGGCATCTGCAAGTTTCATCCTTTTCTCTGAATGATTTATAAGGGTTCCTGTAGCTCCAGCTTCCTCTGCGCATTCTAGGAGAATGCTACCAGTGTGACCACCAGCATCTATGGGGTCTATATGTTGAGCAATCACTGGTATTTTAACATTTTGAGCCACCCTAAAAAGATCCATATGTTGTGGCGCGACCACAATATTAACACCGGTTTCATCGGCTACTTGTTCACATGCACGGGCTAAATTCACAGCATTCTCACCAGTAGCTTCAATATAAGTTTTAAAATTTAATATTACAATGGGAGTATCATATTTCAATGATGAGCCTCCAAATTCTTGTTCCAACCCCAAATAGGGGTATAATCATTTTTTATAAAAACTATTAAATAAGCTCTCCTATTATTATTTTTTTATGACACTAAACAGATATTATATTGTTTAAGAAATTCTTAATATCATTACCTTGAAACATTCACATATGTTAGATTAACTCCAACTTGAATAAAAGGGGATGTGTATTCCTTTGTATTGATGTGTGAGTATTGGAAGTATTAGGTGGATAGATGTGTTCATTTCAAAATTCGAGAAACTCAAAAGATTGGAGAAGATGGGGTACAGATTCGTTGGCGAAAATGCGCATGCAGCAGTGAAGACTTGTCTGTGGACAAAAAAGAGCATATTAGATGAGGGAACATGTTACAAACAGAAATTTTATGGTATCAAAAGCCACAGATGCCTGCAAATGTCCCCAAGCGTATTCTTCTGTCAACAAAAGTGTCTTTTTTGTTGGAGAGACCTTAGATACACGAAAACGGAATGGGATGGGGACTATGATGAACCAGCGGATATAATAGATGCTTGTATAAACGCTCAAAGAAGCTTGCTTTGCGGATTCTTCGGGAACGAAAAAGCCAACAAGGAAAAACTCCTTGAAGCACAAGAACCCAATAATGCAGCTATATCACTAGCTGGGGAACCGCTATTATATCCAATGATAAACGAACTGATCGCAGAATTCCATAAAAGGAAATTCACGACATTCTTAGTTACCAATGGTATCAATTACAAGGCACTTGAAAATCTTTCAGAAGAACCCACCCAACTCTACATTTCACTAGACGCACCCTCCAAGAAAATTCACAAGAAACTTTGCCGACCGCAAACAGAAAATGCATGGGAGCATCTGAACAGATCATTAGAATTACTCCCAAGTTTCAACTGTCGAAAAGTTCTGAGGATAACAGCAGTTAACGGAAAGAACATGACAAAACCAGGTGGCTACGCATCACTTATCAAAAAGGCCCAGCCAGACTTCGTGGAAGTAAAAGCTTACATGTATCTTGGATATTCACGTCAAAGATTAGAAATGGAAAACATGCCATTATTCTTTGAAGTTTATGAATTCGCAGATAAAATAGCTAAACTAACCAACATGGACATAATCGATAAATCAAAAGAAAGCAGAGTAGTACTCTTAAGCTAAATTGGAGGATTTTAATGAAATACATCATATTGGCTCTAATACTCTTGATATTCTCTGTTTATGGGACTTCAGGACTTTCGATTACAATAGGAGAGACTACCTACAACAATCCAGAGTATAAAAAGGCCGTGATGGATTATTTCCAATCAAAAACAGATAAAAATATAAAAGATGTTAATATAGAGATTATCACAGCCCAAGATGTTAATAGGATATCCGAGGATGTTACAGGCAAAGTATATAATCCAGATCAGATATTTTCATGTGCTATGGTTGATCTGGACAATGATAATCTTACAATAGTCGTTGATGAGAGTAAAATAAAGAATGTAACACCTCAAATGTATGCGAACAGTTTAAAATCCGCTGGTATAGAAAAGGGTTATGTCGTGGTTTCATCCCCATTATCAGTATCTGGAGAAACAGCTCTCATGAGCATATTCAGATCCTATGAGATCCTAATAGGGGCTAAGATACCAGATGATGTTAAAAAAGCATCCCTTAAGGAAATGTACCTTCAAACCAAACTAGTTAATGAAACTGGTGAAGACGGTGATACTATCGCCCAGTTAATTAGTGAAGTTAAAAATAGTACAGAATCTGAAGATATAGATGATACCCAGAAGATAAAAGAGAAAGTCACCCAAACCGCAGATAAACTAGATATTGATCTAACGAATACCCAGATAGAGGAAATATCACAAGTAATCGCAAACTCACAGAAAGTACATGGATTAGCCACCAACTTCAAAAAGAAATATAAAACTCGTAGCGCTGGATTAGAAGATCAATTATATTCATGGTTGCAAAGTCGCTATGATTATCTAATAGATCTACTATCAACATGAACTAGGAGATTAACATGTTAATAGCAAAGAACAACCTTCAGTTCATCATAGAAGTTGCCATAATAATCCATGCCGGTTTAATAATATTATTCAATCTAGTGGGAGTTTCCCTGAGCTTAGTCCTCTTTCTAGGCACTCTTCTCACAATGTTATTCGCCTTCTTATTCTCTGCTGACACCATCCTATTAATTTTACCGTTATTCACACATCAAGAATTTACACACCCGTTCGGCCCATTCGCAGTCCTATCATGGGTTAGTGTACTTGCAGCGTCAAATCTCTTATCAGAGGCTGGTATACGTTCAACTTCTATCAAAACACTAAATTACATCCTATTTTTCGTCATAGCAATTGCAGGGGGTTTAATGCACCGTTCATTCCTTCTTTTATGGTTCCTTGGAGGGGCCATAGGATATTATATAATGTCTAAAAGTTTCAGAAGGAGTGCGAGGATAACAAGAAAATCGATCATAGGGTTCATATCAGCCCTTATAGGCGGATTCGCGCTCATGGAATTCTTAGCAAAGATACTTGACATGCCAGTTTTAAGCCCACTTCTTAGAATTACAAGGCTGGAAAATTATACTCTCCCCAGTTTAAAGTTAGTCCTTACAAAGACAACATTTTGGGGCCATGTAGTGGGATCCTGCTATTGGAAGTCAGAGTGTCTAGGCGGGGCTGATGGTTATATAACACTCCCAGTGACCCTAATCCACGAGTTAGGATTACCTTACCATATCTTTTATGGTGTGCTTATCTATAAGAAGGATTATATAGATTATATGCTACCAGGTATATTTGCAGTATCCTTTGACGCTGGATATTTCGGTCTTTTGTTCCTTTTATCATGGGTGCTTATAGTGACTATCACAGGACTTCAAGTCCTCAGAATATACAGAGAGAAGAGATTTAATGGTAGTAGAAGATATCTTGGAAGAGAAGCCCTCCTTATAGGTTCTCTTTCGGCTTTTCTGACGCAGAGCATCATCGGACTTTTCTTGTTTAATCGTTCATTCAATTCGTCAGCACTTCTCACTTATATTATATTATCTGCTCTTGTAATGGCGCATTCCATAAATGTTAAGAGGAGGATATCATAGACTTATAGTTTCCTCGCGATTTCAACAGCCTTTGCAGCGGCCTTTTCAAGTGATGTTTCGAATGGTATCCCAGCTTCTTTGAGGATTCTCTGCCCTTCTTCTTCGTTCGTACCCGTAAGCCTTATTACAAGAGGTATATCCCTTTCAGCATCCTTTAGAGCTTCAACAACACCCTTTGCCACGTCATCTGCTCTTGTTATACCCCCGAGCACGTTTAAGAAGACAACATCAACCTTAGGATATGATATTACATGGTTGATCGCCTTTCTTATAATTTCTGGAGAAGCACCACCCCCTATATCGAGGAATGTTGCGGGTTCCCCACCTTGCAATTTTATAAGATCCATTGCTGTTAATGTGAGCCCTGCACCATTCCCTATAACTGCTATGTTACCGTCCAATTTAACAAAAGCGAATTCGCTAGTCTTATACTCCTCCTGTTCTCTGAATTCCGGATGTCTGAATATAGAATCATCATCAATTTCGAGTTTGGCATCAACTGCGATCAGATTACCTTCAGAAAGGACAAGTGGGTTTATCTCAGCGAGAAGCGCATCATATTTTCTGAAAAGATTATAGAGTCTCCAGATTATGCCACCCACTTGGCCTATGAGTTTACCTTCCATGCCCATTTTCCGGGCAATTTCCCTAGCCTCATAGGGTAAGAATTCCCCAAGAGGATCGACATAATACTTAATTATCTTTTCTGGGTGTTCGCGGGCAAGTTCTTCTATTTCAACACCACCTTCGCTACTTGCCATTATAAGGGGTTTTTTCATTGTCCTGTCAACTATAATGCTAACATAAAATTCTTGTTCAATGGGGATCTTCTCTTCTACAAGGACCTTCTCTATCTTCTCGCCTTTAATCGAAGAGGATAAAAGTTCTTCACTGACTTTGTAGGCGCTTTCTGGGTTTTCAGCAAATCTTATACCGCCGGCCTTGCCCCTGCCCCCTGTGAGGATTTGTGATTTTATAGCAACTGGCTTCCCTAATCTTTTAGCTATTTTCTCAACATCTTCTGGCGTGTTGGCCACACCCCCATCTGGTGTGGGTATGCCCTCTTTTCTAAAGAGTTCCTTGGCATTATATTCATATAATTTCATCTGGGATCCCCCACTTCTAGTATTCTTTTCCCGGCTTCGAATGCTTCAAGGTTCTTCTTCTCAGTTCCTGGTGGCACACTATCATCTATGGCCTTTTTAGCCGCCTGGTCACTGATTACCTTAGTAGCCTTTGTGAGGGCTCCTATCATCACCATATTAGCAACTATTGGGATGCCTATCTTCTCTTTTGCGGTTCTAGTAGCCGGGGCCCTATAATATTTTATCTTTTTTTTCTTGATGAAATCTTTTATCTCTTCTTCTTTGATCATGTCAGGGTCGGCTATTAGTGTGGCTCCAGTTTTCAGATCATCTAAATAGGTTATAAGGGCTTCGTGTGACATTGCCACGAATATGTCAGGTTCGCGGACCTTTGGATAGTCTATTTCCCTATCACTTATAACTACTTCAGATCTGGATGCACCACCTCTTGCTTCTGGGCCATATGATTGTGTTTGCACAGCATGGAGTTCATCATATAAACTTGCGGCTTTTCCTATCACTATCCCCGCCAAGACAACACCTTGACCCCCGAAACCTGCGATTCTAATCTCCTTTCTCACTTCGATCATCCCCTATAAGCTGATTTTATCGATTTGAATCTTTCACCACACTTTTCCTCTATGAGGTCATAGATTACAGTGGTCAGCTCTTCCTTTTCTTCTTTTACAAAGTCTCCCACGATTATTTTACCCTCCAGTTCCTCTGGGTCCATCTTCAAGGCTTTTCTCCTATTTATGCTATTGTCTTTCATCCAGTGTAGCATCTCAACAGGGGATCTCATACGATTTTTACGGCCGAAATATGTTGGACATTGTGATAACACTTCTATAAAGGAGAATCCTTTATTTTCAAAGCCTCTTCTAATGGAATTTGCAAGTTGTAATGGATGGGCTGTTGTCCACCTGGCGACATAACTGGCTCCCGCGGCTTTCACAAGCTCGGCCAAATCAAAGGGTGCTTCAATGGCACCGTAGGGTGCTGTGGTACCATAACTTCCACGGGGGGAGGTTGGGCTTATCTGGCCACCGGTCATGCCATAAATGTTATTGTTTATACAGATTACTGTGAGGTCGATGTTTCTCCTGGCGCCATGGATGAGATGATTACCCCCTATTGCAGCGGCATCCCCGTCACCTGTGAAGACTACAACGTCAAGGGTGGGGTTTCCTAATTTGAGTCCAGTGGCGAATGCTATTGGCCTTCCATGTGTTGTATGGAGGGAGTCGCATTTCACATAACCTGGGATCCTTGATGAGCAGCCGATACCAGATACTAGGACTATATTTTTGAAGTCAATCTTTGCAAGTTCCATGCCTTTGAAGAATGTGTTCATTACTATGCCATTTCCACATCCTGCGCAGAAAATGTGTGGGAGCCTATCTTTTCTCAGGTATTTTAAGTATGGATTTTTAATGGTCATTAGGGGGATCCTCCTAGATCATGGATTTTATTTTGGCCTTTATTTCATCTGGGTTATGTATTTCCCCACCCAATTTTGGAAGGAGTTCGACTTCCGCCATGCCATTAGCCGCTCTTTGAACTTCATAGAAGATCTGTCCAAGGTTCATTTCCACGACAAGTAATTTATCAGCTGTTTCGGCGACCTTTCTCACTTCGTCTTCTGGGAAGGGCCATGGTGTGTCTATTTTCATATAACCTACCTTGTAGCCTTCTTTTCTCAAATCTTTTATGGCTGTTGCAACAGAGCGGCTAGGGGCTCCATATGATATGGTTATAAGATCTGCATCTTCTGTATGGGAGTTTTTAACCCTAATTATATCTTTTTGGTGGTTGAGTATCTTGTCACATAATCTTTTCACGAGCCTTTCATGGCCTTCAGGGTTTGAAGCGTCAGGGTATCCTTTTTCGTCGTGTGTGAGTCCAGTGACAGGGATGTTGTAACCTTCACCGAATGGGGGCATTGGTGTCGTCCCATCAGCCCTTGCTTTGAATGGTACGAACTCTTTGGGGTCTTCTTGGGGTCTTTTTCTTTTTATAATTTTCACTTTGTCTGGGATTGTTATCTTTTCTCGCATGTGGCCCACTATTTCATCGGCCATCACCATTACCGGTATTCTGTACTTTTCTGAAAAATTAAACGCTTCTATGGTGAAATCGAAGCATTCTTGGACTGATGAGGGTGCTAAGGCTATGATTTCATAATCTCCGTGGGATCCCCAGCGGGCTTGCATCATGTCACTCTGGGAAGCCATTGTAGGTTGGCCTGTTGAAGGCGAACCCCTCTGGACATCTATAACTACTAGGGGTGTTTCTGTCATGGCGGCATAGCCTATATGTTCTTGCATGAGTGAAAATCCCGGGCCTGAAGTGGCTGTCATCCCCTTTAGACCGCTCCAGGCAGCTCCTATCACAGCTCCTAGCGCTCCTATCTCATCCTCCATTTGTATGAAAATGCCACCCTCCCTTGGCAAGAGTAAGGCCATTTCCTCGGCTATCTCGGTTGATGGGGTTATTGGGTAACCTGCGAAGAATCTGCACCCTGCTTTTATAGCCCCTCTTGCACATGCCTGGTTTCCCTGTATGAAGTATTCTTCAACCATTTTCATCCACCGCTATGGCTTGATCTGGGCAGAATAAAATACATATCTTGCATTTCTTACATTTATCCTCATTTTTAGGTACTGGGACGTAGACTCCCCTTTTATTTAATGTATCGGATTCTTCATAGACTTTTTCGGGGCAGAATTCTATGCATATGTTACATCCCTTGCAGAGTTCAGGATTTATACGTATCATAGGACATCTTCCCAAAATCCCTTTTTTCTATACCCTTATAATATTACTTGACATTTAACTTATTCGGCGATAACCTTCTAAGTAATGGTGTGGCCAATATAACATTCTCAATAAGAGGGCGAATAAAAGAGTGGTATGATTCTTTCCTTGTTCATTCTTCTTTTACATTTTCCACATAGATGAGTGGATATTTGAGTCTATCAATGTATTTCATCCGTATAATGGCCTTCACATTCTTGAACTTTGAGGTTATCTTAACGTCTAACATTCTCCCTTCTAGTGAAACATATCCAAACTCATTTTCAGCATCATCTAAATTTATTTCAACTTTAACATCCTCTATATTTGGTTGAAGTTTTATGGAATCCTCGATAGCTGTTTTAAGCGATTCTAGGGTATCCTGATTTACTGGGGTGCCGATGAATTGATGGAAAAGGGCACCCATACTTATAGCACCCTCAAATATAGCCCTCTCCCTATTAGAAAGGCACTTAAAATATTCATCTATACTACTCATAGATATCCCACCCAGAATCCCATTATATTATTTAATTCCCCGAGTTTCTCAGCTATAAACTCTGGGGGTGTTGGGAAAAGATAACCAAAAAAGAGAAAAAGGGTTAAAGCTGCTGTGGCCATGAATATAAATTTTCTATCTTCTTTCACGGGATAAATTCTAGTAACTATGAGCCCCCCACCAAAGAAGGCGCCTATGATAAGAAGCGCATAATAGTTCTTAGGATTCTCAACCTTCAAATTTTTTTGGAACGGTGAAATCTTGACAAGATCACATTCCACTATCAATCTTTCACTCATAGAACCAATAGGATGACAAGTTATAAGGAATAATTTATCCCCTTGATAGATTGATATTAAATACGAAGCAGGAACGGTGAAGGACTTGTTCACAGTATACTCTGCCATCCCAATACCCGGCCAATTAAGATAAACTTTATCACCTTTCTTCAGTTTATCCAATTTAAAGAATGGGGATCCATACATTGTCCTATGACCAAAAAGGATGACAGTACCATTCCCAGGCTTAAATGATCTGGGCTCATGATAAACACCATAAAAAACCGATTTATTATTAACCTCCTTTGTGAGGTTAATAGAGGGAATCTCCAAAATAGGGACATTAGGCTCTTTTTGTTTTATGTTGATCTCAGAAGCATAAAAACTCACCTCTATAAGGGCATAAAGGGATAGTATGAACATGCCAACTATTACCAAAACCGTTGATACTCTCATTGTCTCCCACCAAAAAAAATTGAAAATAAAAAGGAGGGGATTTTAACTTAACCTTGTATATGCTATGGCAGCCACCGTAACAAGAACACCTATCAACAACGGCCCCCATGGAGCCCCAGTCTCTCCACCAGGAACTGTAGTGGTCTTGTTACTAGGATACTCTCCGGCAGCAGCTCTCAAATTGGACTTAAGAGGCGTGCCATAATAACTGTAACCCTCACCGGCTCCTGCAGGCCACTCATAAGTGTATTCAAAATTCGAATAACTTCGACCTGGTAATGCAACATCCCATGCAGCAACATAAGCCCCTGGAACCGATTCATAATCAATGAAGTCAACCTTTGGATAACTGTATGTAAGTTTTGAATTTGATGGTACGATAGGCGCCCTAACTATACCATAAACCCAATCATTATCAATGTTTTTGAGGCTGAAACCAAATGTTCCAGTCCATTTCACGATCTTAAGATCAGGATTTAATGTTTCAAGCTCATTAGGCATAAACCATGAAGTGTAAAGTCCTGGTTCGCTCACAAGAGGCCAATAATATGTCGGATCCTCACCTGCGGGATAAAGATAACTAAGTTTGTCGCCGAATGGACCTGTTGCCTTTAATTCGAATGATACTGTCCTTGTTTGTCCAGGGTCTATTTCCCAGCCATAGTCCCCGCCAAGTTCTGGAAATCGTGATTTGGCCATTTTGACAGCTGGTGGATCGGTCCATTCAATCGTCCACTTTATTGTATCATTTATTGCAAGATGATCTTGGTATGCTTGGCCTATCTTGAAATAGTAGGGCCTGTTGGCTTTGTTTTTGACTGTTACTTTTATGATCACCCAGAGACTATCCATTTGTAAGCTGGCTTTGGTATGGTTAACCCAGGTTTCTCCGCCAGTTTTATTTTGTGCAAAATCTGTTTCGGATGTGGCAAAGATCGAAAATAAAAAAATTGTAATTAATCCAACTAATAATATGTATCGTAGTCTATTCATCCAAATTAACCCCCAAACCATTATTTTTTTATCCATAAATTTTATGTAATTCACGGATCATCCATTCCGGCGCGTTCTGTGTCGGGACAGTCAATATTATATTGTTCATGTTCTGTATCAAGAATGGTACATCGTCCCTTGGCACCTCTAATATTACAAGGTAGGTGGCGTCAAGTTCTCCGAGGTTCGCGGCTCTTTCATAATCGGACAATCTTATACCATAATTCTGTAGGATGGCCCTGATATCCTCTTCACTCAAACCACCTGCTGCAGCTGCCCTGAGGAGCTGTTCAACATCAGTAGCTGTTTTTTTCTCCATTGCCATCCCGGAGGTCATTGTGTTCACGGAAATATTCTGTGACCTTAAAATACTAGCATCCACAGAACCACTATCCTTCGCCCTAAGAATTGCGAGTACCGTGGCCCCGCTTATCCTCGGTGTGGTCTCTTGGGGAGTTACGGTGGTGTTGTTACCAGTCTGGTTCACGTTGAGGTATACGTCCACCATGCTACCGACACCTATAAGTCCGCCGGCGGCTTGTAATCTTGATATCATAATGGGAACTGCAACAGTATCGGGGGTTTGGATCACCATATTAGCGAGTACTGTTGCATCTGCTTCGTTCACTATTTTCTGCGCATCAGAGGCTTTCATTATAATCCTCTTCGACTCTAACTGGCTCCCCATCTCTGTGACATTATACACTACCATGACTCTATTGAATCTGTCCTTTTTGGTGCTGATTTCTTGGGTCTGGTATCTGCGCCAAGATTTGGTTGCGGGTCCGAGCACATCAACTGCTAGTACTTCCTCTGGTGTCTGTCCACTGTCTATCTCGGCAAGTATTGCCTGTTTCTGCGGGTCTGTTGCGAGCGGCCCCTTAAAGTATGCGTCTACTTCAGCTAGTTTCTGATCTTTAGCAGCTTGGAGCGTCTGCTGGTATGGTTGATATACGAGAAAATAGTATCCGCTCGCCACGATAATTATTATTATTATACCAAAAACTATGGCTCCTACGAGGGTGCGTTGATCTTCTTCCGGGATCTTTGGACGTATACCCCTACTAGGAGGCTTCCCGGGTGGTGTTAAACCAGGTTTTTTCTCAGAGGGCCTACTGGGAATTTTTAATCTAGGTTTTTCTTCTTTTTTACCTACTCTTAGGCGGGGTCTGGGCATGGGTCTTTTCTCTGGTTTTTTTGATGGTTCCTTCTTGGTGCCTCTAAGCTTGTCCACTAGACCTTTCACTTTTTTCTTGATATCATCGTCATCACCTTTTTTTCGAAGATCTGGAGGCCTATTATTATCGCCTTTTATTTTATCTATCATCTTGTACCCCTTTTTAAGCTTTTTCGGACGAATGGGATTAATATGTATGCTATTACCAATGCGAGGAGTGCTATGGCGACTATTTTGAGTTTTGCCCCTGTGAGTATGGTGAGTATCAGTAGTATAATTATTATTGTCCCGTTTTTCGCGGTGATTTTTGGATATTCTATGGAACTTATCATTATGAGTGATATCAGAGTTGCTATGATGAATATGAGATATTCATTGAAAAGACCGCTAAGGTAGAGGGAGGAAACAATGACAGCCATTACTGGTATTGGTAAGCCGATGAAGGCATCCTTTTTGACATTTGCAATTATATTGAATCTTGAAAGCCTTAATATCCCACATGTCATTATTAGGAGACTAACTAATATATTAATGTATCGAAAACTTGTTGTGGAATATATGAAAAGTGCTGGGGCCAGACCAAATGAGATAATATCTGAAAGGGAGTCAACATTCCTCCCAAAACCTTCATCATCTTCTCTTTTTATTCTGCGAGCAACCCATCCGTCAATGGAATCAAAAATAACCGCAAGTAACATTAACTGACAAGCGAGGCCCATGCTCCCCTCTGATATCATTATTATTGATAGGAATCCAAGAGAAGCGTTTATAATCGAAAATAGGTCAGGAACCGCAATATAATATTGTATCTTATATTTTCTCTCTATCATCCGCTATAAACCTCTCTTTTTACTATGTGGGAATCGTGCTATTATTGTCTCCCCTGCCTTGGGCTTTGATCCGATATCAACTAAAATTTCGCAATCCTTGGGTATTATAAGATCCACCCGGGACCCGAAACGGATCATGCCTATCCTGGTTCCAATTTTCACTTTTTCACCCACATTTACATATTGTATTATCCTCCTAGCTATGAAACCTGCTATCTGGATGATTCCCACTCTACCATATTTACCTTCGATGACCATTAAATTTTTCTCATTTTCTGTTAAAATTTTACCCTTCGCTATTTTGAATTTTCCAGGATAATAACTAGTATGGATGACCTTCCCGCTGATGGGGGCCCTGTTAACATGCACATCAAAGGGGGACATGAATGTGCTTACAAGGATGGCCTCATCATCATCTGTTATTTTATCTAATAATGGATAGGAGGAGTCTATCACTTCTATTCTGTCTATTTTCCCTGATAGTATCCTCCCATCAGCAGCTGCCACTATTATACCTTGTGAGTTTGGTGTTTTCCGCTGTGGGTCCCTGAAGAATTGTATTAAAAAGGCTAAAAATGATAGGATGAAGAACGTTATGATATAATATCCTAGGAGAAAGAGGAGGATGGAGCATGTTAAGAGTATCCCAAATTTTTTGGAGGATCCTTTCACAAGCATGGGATCACCAGTGGAATATATTCTTTTTTCCAAAAACTGATAAAATATATATAAAGTTTTTTAGATATTAATCTCTACATCCCCCGGATAAAATTTAAAGCTTATCTTATAACCTGTGATGTGATGATGATGATAGAAAGCAAGATTAGGGTTCTTCGACAAGCAGCGCAAGTATCAAGCACCAGTTCAGGTAGGATATGGTGTGTTGCCGTTGGTAACGAGGATACTATTAACAGTGTAGCCTATGAGGCTATAGCATCTAGGGATAAAGTTAAAATACTCTTCAGGGAACATGTATCGGTTAAAGAAGCTTTTGTCAGGAAAAAATTTGATTTGATGATGCTTTATGGTGACGAGTCCAAGATACGGGATCTATCAATCATATGTAAAGAAAACGGAGGGGCTTTTTTAAAAATAGCACCCCATTATGTTAAAAATGAGCCTCATCTCCTACTTCTCGTAGCACCGGAGAATTTGATCAAAAAATTTGTTGGAGAAGCAGAAAAGAAGAAAGCCAATTTCAAGTTGATCCTCCAGGATAAGACAACAGGTTTTATAGAAGCAGATGTTTATTTAACTGCAAAATTGCCAAAGTTTATAAGGGAGATCATTGACCCATTATTTAAAGTTACAGATATTGTCTTAACAACATTATTGATATCAGTATCCAAAGAAGGAGAAGATGTTGAAAAGATAAAGGAAATTTCAGCCCACAATAATATATTTATTGTAGATTTCAAAGACATTTTAGAGGAGGATTGAAATGTTTTCATTTAGAAAAAAGGAAAAAGGAAAAAAAGAGGAAAGTAAGACAGTCACAGGAACCCTTGGTATAGATTTAGGGACGCTAAATACTGTGATAGCTAAGCCATCAGGGGATAAATTTGATATTTATAAAATACCTTCAGTAGTCGCCGTGAAAAAGGATGACCCATCTTATGTCCTTGCGGTGGGTGAAGAAGCGAAAAAGATGCTTGGCAGGACACCTGAGGATATAGTGGCTGTCAGACCACTTAGGAAGGGTGTTGTGGAGAGCGTGGCACAAGCAGAGGCGCTTATAATCCATGCAATAGAAATGGGTGCAGGTGACATATCAGAGATCGAAAGGATAGTCATAGGCATTCCAGGTAACGCATCAGAAGTTGAAAGGAATGCAGTTGAAGAAATTGGCAAGAGAGCTGGCGTAAAATACATTCTAGTTATAAGTGAGGGTCTTGCAGCGGCAATAGGCGCAGGATTGCCAATAGCTGAAGCCTCAGGTACTATGGTTATCGACATCGGCGCAGGATCAAGCGACATCGTCGTCATATCACTCGGGGGGATAACAGACATTGAAACAGTACGAGTCGGCGGCGATGACATAGACGAAAACATAGTAGAACTAGTTAAAGAAAAACATAATGTAGAGATAGGATTACACGAGGCCGAAAGGGCCAAAATCGAAGTTGGCATGGTCCATTCAAAAACAGAATTTGAGAACGAAAAAACCACGGTAATAGGAAAATGTATGGAGACGAACAAACCAAAAGAGGTTGAAATAGATTCAAAATTGGTTGCTGATGCAGCAGAACCCGTTATCACAAAAGTTATAGATGCAATTTCAAAGGTTCTTGAAAGATTATCACCAGAACTCATATCAGGAGTATACAAAAGGACAATATTGGTTGGGGGCACATCCCTCCTAAGAGGGCTTAAAGAAAGAATCTACGAGGAGGTAGGCATCCCAGCCGAGGTATCAGAAGACCCCATGACCGTAGTGGCGAAAGGAACAGCCATCGTCGCAGCCGAACCAAGAGCACTAGAACCGGAAGTAAGACTAAAAGCCATGAAATAACAGCTGATCCAATGAAAATACTCGGAATCGACGAAGCAGGTAGAGGACCCGTTATAGGACCCCTCATAATAGCAGGGGTCATGCTACCAAAAGAAAAAATAAAAATCCTCGAAAAACTCCAAGTTAAAGACTCCAAAAAACTCACACCAAGAAAACGCACATACCTCGCTAAAAAGATAAAAAAAATCAGCAAATATTATATAACAAAAATAGACGCCCCAACCATAGACAAATTACGCAAAGAGGGTGTTAACCTCAACGAAATAGAAAAAATGGCCATCGTAGATATCATCAGCAAAGCCCGGCCAGACCATGCAATAATAGACTCGATTGACATAAAACCCCAAAGATTCGAAAAAGAAATAAAAAAATTAATAAAATATAAAATAAACATCAAAGCAGAACACGGTGCCGACAAAAAATATCCAATAGTATCAGCCGCATCCATAATAGCCAAAAATCAAAGAGAACAAGAAATAGAAAAAATAAAAAGAAAATACAAAGTAGAGTTCGGTTCGGGGTACCCTAACGACCCCCTTACAAAAAAATTCCTATCCAGCCTAGAACATGATAAACTACCAGATTTCATAAGAAAATCATGGGCCACAATAAAAAACATGCAAAAAAACTAGGGGGGCTCAGGATGATCACAGACCCAATAATAAATTCCATCACAACAATACTAGAAATGTTCAGAAGCGGGGGCATAATCACCTACGCCATCGCAATCATAGGAATATACGGCTTATCACTCTCCATAGAAAAAATATATTATCTACGCAAAATATCACGTATCAGCACACCAGAAATCATAGGGATAGTCAACGATTCCATGGAAAAAGGAGGCGCCCTAGAAGCCCTCAGAGCCATAGGACAGTACCAAAACCCAATCTCGAAAATAATCTCAGAAGCTCTCAAAATAGGCTACAGGAACAAGGCAGAAGTCGAAGATGCCATGGAAAGAGTTTTCATCGTCGAAATGAGCAATATGACCCGTGGCCTCGGCACCCTCAAGACAATAATCGAAATCGCACCACTACTAGGTCTTATAGGCACAGTCATAGGAATATGGCACACATTCAAAGTCCTTGGAGTTAACGCAGACCCCACTTCAATGGCGCAAGGAATCTACATAGCCCTTATAACAACCATAGCAGGGCTCACAGTCGCAATCCTACTACTACCATTCTACTCATACATAACAAGCAGAATAGAAGCTGAAATAGATAAAATAGAACTTATAAAAAAGATGACAAACTGGAATTATGCGATTATGAAAATTAAAGTGGAAGGAAACCTTGAAGCTGTGATGGAAGCCCTAAGAGAATCAGAGGGTATAGTTAACGTGAAACCCATCAACGAACCCGAAGCAAACCTACAAGTAGCATTCAAACCTAGCATGCTAGAAAAGAGTATAAACAACATAATACTCGAAAAATGTAACAAAAGCGCAGATATAATAGAAAGCAGACTAAAACAATAATGGTGGAATAATATTGCCCATTGACGTTGAAAGATATAAAAGGAAGATTAGAAGGGCCAACCCACGCTTCAACCTCGTCCCATTTATAGACATACTATTTACCTTACTCATTTTCCTTGTTGTAACGAGCAGTTTTCAAGGAATAAATGAGGGAGCATCCTCCTCAGGCAAACCAGAACCAGGAGAAAGTTTAGGCCCCTCTGAATATTATCTGATCCCCGTGGCCGGCTTGACAAAGGTTATGGTCAATGGTGTTGATAAATCAGAATATATAAGAAATAGTGCGATTGCAGTCCATACACGCGTATTAGATGAAGGCGAAATAACAATAAGACCAAGGGAGGGTCTTATAATCATACAAACACCACCAGGTTTCCCTGTAGATAAAGCAGTTAAGAGTCCAGCATAGTAAGGTGATAAAGAATGTATCTTGGTAGAATATTAGCTGTTGGAAGCAACGAAGATGGCGTATTCGCCGCTTATAGGGTGTCGAGCAGATCATTCCCCAATAGGATCGCTAAGAAATTCGAGGACAGAATCGCCATCATCCCTAAGGAGGGCCACGAAACCGATGTCTTCAAGAACCCTTATATCGCATACAATTGTATAAGGATAGTAGAGGATACAGCAATAGTATCCAATGGTTCACACACAGATGTGATAGCCGATAAGATAAGTTTGGGCATGAACATAAGGGATGCTATAGCATTATCCCTACTTACAATGGACTATGAAAAGGATGAACTAAACACTCCAAGGATAGCAGCAGCCATAAAAGATGATGGTGAAGGCCATATAGGGATAGTAACCTCCCATAATATACAAGTAGAGAGGGTGCCAAGTGGGAGCTCATATTACATATCCACATATGAACATACAACACCTAGAAGAGTTAAATTCGAGGCTGAGAACGCGGATGAAGCAGCCGCTTATATAATGGATGGGGGAGAATTCTCGAAGTTCACAAATCCAGTAACAGCGGCAGCAGCTTTTAAAGGGGACCTGAAATGGGAACTTAGCACCATTTAACCGAATCTTACAATTGTAGGGTGCTCTAATTGGAGATAAAAATTATAGGACTTTCCACAATCCCCCTTATAAAAAAGGGCGACGATTTGGCGACTCTTATCATCGAAGCTTCTGAGAGGGAAGGTATAAAGATCGAAGATGGGGATATTATTGTTATCGCAGAGACCGTAGTATCCAAGGCTGAGGGAAACATAATAAACCTTAAAGAAATAAAACCTGGATCACTGGCTAAAAGATTAGCCGAGCAGACCGGTAAAGACCCTAGTTTAGTTGAAGCAATATTGAGAGAATCAAAGGATATAATAAAAGTTGGGCACGATTTTATAATTTCTGAAACAAAGCATGGGTTTATATGCGCAAATGCTGGTATAGATGAATCAAATGTTGAAGAGGGGATGGCAACACCCCTACCAGAGGATCCGGATAATACAGCAGAAAACATAAGATTATCTTTAATAAACAAATTAGGGAAGGATATCAGCGTTATAATAGCTGATACACAAGGACGTCCTTTCAGGGAAGGTGCTATTGGGGTTGCCGTGGGAGTTTCAGGCATGAACCCGATTTGGGATAGGAGGGGAGAAACAGACCTTTATGGTAAGAGTCTGAAAACAACAAAGATTGCGGTTGCAGATGAGATAGCATCAGCAGCTTCCATGTTAATGGGACAAGCAAACGAAGGAATACCCATTGTCATAATAAAAGGCTACCATCACAACCATCTTAAAGGCAAAGGCACATCCAAAGACCTTTTAAGGCCAAAAGAATTGGATGTTTTCCGTTGACAAAAGTGGAGAATTTAAAATGATAACCGTATTATCTGGGGGTACAGGAACTCCTAAACTCCTCCAAGGGATGAAGAAGATTATCAACCCATCCCAGATCACTGTGATAGTTAACACAGTGGAGAATGACTATTTCTCGGGCTTATATGTTGCACCTGACATTGACACAGTCCTTTATACCTTGGCAGATATTATAAACGAGGACACATGGTATGGTATAAGAGATGATACATTCATCACACATGAAATGTTAAAAAGGCTGGGATGCCCCGAACTTTTAAGGATAGGCGACAAGGACCGTGCATTCAAGATCCAAAAAACACTACTATTAGAAAATCATAGTCTTTCAGAAGCTGTAGATATCCAAAGGAAGGCCCTTGGTATAAAATCGCAAGTAATACCAATGAGCGACGAGCCCTCAGAGATAAAAATACTAACAGAAAAGGGGCTGATGAGCTTCCACCAATTCCTCATAAAAGAAAATTCCGAACCTGAAGTTATAGACATACAATATAATATCGTGAAACCGGCGCCCGGCGTTATAAAGGCTATAAAGGATTCAGAGATGGTTATCATAGGACCATCCAATCCGGTGACTTCCATTGGCCCGATAATCTCAACAAAGGGGGTTAAAAGGGCACTAGAGCAGGTTTTCGTGACCGCAGTATCTCCTATTGCTGGTGGAGCACCCTTCAGCGGCCCTGCAGCGAAGTTCATGAAGGCTTTAGGTTATGAGGTGTCCTCTATGGGGGTTTGCCAAATTTATGCAGATTTTCTGGACAAATTTGTCATTGATGAAAAGGATTCCCATTTAAAAGAAAAAATAGAAAAACTAATAAAAGAGGTTACGATAACAAAGACCAAGATGGAAAATCTTGAAGACAAAATACGGTTGGCTAGAATAATTTTAGGTGAAATAGTATGATCCAAATGACCCTAATCCAAATAGATAATTATGGACCATGGACTGTAACCCCCACCCCCCGGCGGGAGTCAGATCTTCAAATATTACAAGCCGAACTTTACGCTGACCTTCAAAGACAATTCGCCGCAAAACAGGGACTAGTTTTTTTCATGAGATTTGATAATATGCTCGCCATAAGTAATGGCATGGACATGGAAGACCATCTGAGAATACAAGAGTCCATAGGTAACAGGTACCCGATAACTGTGAGCATGGGGGTTGGAACAGCACAGACACCCTATGATGCGCAGAGAAAAGCTACAAGGGCCCTTCAGAGTCATGGTGGCGCACAGTCCGAGGACAGGAAGGAAGTGCTTGCAATTGACGGTTTAGCTGATGAAAACGGTTTTGTGCAAATAGCCCACATTGACATTAACGGGATAACAGAAACACTCACTGATACTATGCCAGCCTATGACACATCCTTTGTGGTTAACCGAGTCCAACATTTTTTAATGAAAAAACTGATCAAAAAAGGTTCGCTACTATTTTTCATAGGCGGAGACAATTTCATGTCCCCTTGTAATGGTCTGGCACCAGAAGGATTGCTCAAGATCATAAATGAGATAAAAAATGAGATAAACATAGCATTAAAAGCAGGTATAGGTAAAGCTCCAACAGCTGAGAAGGCAGCTAACCTGGCAGATCTTGCACTTGAAGAGATAAGAGGCGGTTTCACCTACGATTTAGTACATCTCATGAAGGAATGAGAAATGGTCCTTAAAGTATTAGCTCCCATGGCCGGCATTTCTAATGCAAGATTTTGTCTCAAACTCATCCCCTATGGTTTTAACATGGTCACTTTAGGGGGCTACAACGCTGATAAACCAACAGTAAAAGCCGCCAAGAAAATAATGGAAAGGGGAAGATTAGAGTTCGATTTTAGTGCTGATGAATTACCAATTATAATCCAAAAGGAAGTTTCTCTGATAAAAGACAGAACAGATGTTATGGTATCTGTTAATTTGAGGGCGGTCACACCAGATCCTATTATAGAAATTTCAAGGATAAATGAAGTCGACGTTGTGGAGATAAATGCACATTGCCGTCAAGGAGAGCTTACAAGCATTGGCTGCGGCCAAGCCCTTTTAATGGATCTTGAAAGATTGGAAGATTTCACAAGGGAGGTTGTAAGAAGATCGGATTCAAAGGTTTCAGTTAAGATAAGAGGTAACATACCAGGAGTTGATGAAGTGGAGGTTGCCAAAGTTTTGGATGACAGCGGGGTGGATTATATCCATTTAGATGCTATGAAACCCGGTTTTGATTGTGCAGATTTTAAACTAGTAAATGGAGTGAGTAAGGTGATAGAAAATGCTACTTTGATAGGTAATAATTCTATAAGGGACTTAGAGTCTGCTAGGAGGATGTTAAAGGCGGGTGCGGATGGTATATCCATTGCGAGGGCTGCTATAAATGGAAAATTATCATTTAACCTATCATTATTATGACCAGAAAAATTGGATCCTAGAAACTTTTAATATAAAGTTTAATATCTAGTATAATTAGGTTATTATATTTACCTATGATCCACAGTTAAAAGGGTGATTTCATGGCTTTTATAACACTAGAAAATGTTACAAAAACCTTTAAGGGAATAGATGCCATTAAAGATCTCAGTATAAAGATAGAGGAGGGCACAGTCCTCGGTATTTTAGGTAGAAGTGGTGCTGGGAAATCAGTGCTCATTAACATGTTACGTGGAATGAAAGAATATAAACCAGACAAAGGAAAGGTCATATACACCGTTGCAATCTGTCCAGAATGTTTACACATTGAACCCCCATCATATGAAGGTAAAAAATGCAAATGCGGCGCCACACTAGAATTAAAAGATGTTGATTTTTGGAACACCGATAAGAAAACATTCAATGCAATCAGAAGACGAAGCGCAATAATGCTCCAAAGAACCTTCGCATTATACGAAGACGACACAGTAATCGACAACATAACAAGAGCAATAACAGAAGGCGACTACGAAGAAAAAATCTACAAAGCCCTTGAACTATTAGAGATGACCCAGATGACCCACAGGGTAACACACGTTGCCAGAGACCTAAGTGGGGGTGAAAAACAAAGAGTTGTCCTTGCAAGACAACTTGCAAAGGACCCTATGGTCTTCTTGGCCGACGAACCTACAGGAACACTCGACCCTAAAACAGCAGAACTCGTACACGACGCCCTTATAAAAGGCGTGAAGGAAAAAGGCATAACAATGGTCATAACATCCCATTGGCCAGAAGTCATAAAAGACCTTTCAGATCACCTAATATGGATCGACAAGGGAGAAATAGTCGAAGAAGGAAACCCTGAGGATATAGTGGCCAAATTCATGGAACAAGTACCCGCCCCTGAAAGGGTAAAAGAATATGAGGTTGCAGAACCGCTAATAATCATGCGAAATGTTAAAAAACATTATTATTCCATTGAACGTGGAGTTGTTAAAGCAGTCGACGGCGTGGACTTAACAGTTTATGAGGGTGAAATATTTGGGATAGTAGGCTTAAGTGGCGCAGGTAAAACAACACTATCGAGAATACTTTTCGGATTAACAGAACCCAGTGGTGGAGAAGTATGCGTCAGACTCGGAGACGATTGGATTGACATGACAGAAAAAGGACCTCTCGGACGTGGAAGAGTAACACCCTACCTTGGCATATTACACCAAGAATACAGCCTATACCCCCACAGGACAGTTTTAGGCAACCTCACAGAGGCTATAAGCTTGGAATTACCCGCAGAATTCGCTAAAATGAAGGCAATTTATGTCTTAAAGGCTGTGGGATTCGACGAATCCTATGCTGAAAACTTATTAGAAAAATTCCCAGATGAATTAAGTGGTGGTGAACGCCACAGGGTCGCGCTAGCCCAAGTCCTGATTAGAGAACCCAAGATAGTCATCTTAGATGAACCCACAGGTACTATGGATCCCATAACGAGGGTAAATGTCGCAGATTCTATAATAAGGGCAAGAGAGGAATTAAACCAGACATTCCTAGTAATATCACACGACATGGATTTCGTACTAGATGTATGTGATAGAGCATCCTTAATGAGAGCTGGTAAAATAATCAAGACAGGAGACCCAAAAGAGATAGTCACAGAACTCACACCACCCGAAAAAGAGAAAATGTTAACAGAAGAATAATATATTCTTCCCCTTTATTCTATCAGGAGGATTACCCTTGGGATGGGACGATGCACCTTCACACGTTTGTAGAGGCGGAGACAAAAGAGCGCTAGCATTCTGCTGTCCTCCAATCAAACCTTGCCCCATACTATACGCCCTAGAAGATGCAGGCCTAACACCCGAAGAATACATAGCAATAAAAGAAGACTTCGCCAAGAAAACAAGATTAGGTGAAGGTGAAGGCACTTGTTTTGGATCCTTGGTCTGGTGCTGTAAACCCTCCAAACCTTGCCCATTCAGAGACTTAGTCATGAAAAGAATCAACATGACAGTCGACGAATACATGGAACTCAAGAAAGAATTAGCCAAAAAATTAGTCGGAAGAGCGGAGATAATCGATAAAAGGGACATAAAAGCCCTAGCAGAAGCCTTCAACGTCACCATGGAAGATGCGAGGGAGGCCCTAATACAAGCCAAAAATGACCTTAGAACAGCCATGAAAATACTTAGGATGAAAACCCTCGAACAGGGATGAAAAAAATGCCATGGACTCCCTTGTTTTTTAAATTGGATGGCAAAAAAGTTTTCATACTAGGTTCGGGGGAGGTAGCTACTAGAAGAGCTATAAGATTCCGAAAAGCTGGAGCCATTGTAGCAATCTGTGGGGATAACATACAACCCCATCTTGAGGATATGGGTATCACATACAAGCCATTGGAAGAAATGGAAGAACTGATCAAATGGGCTGACATCGTCGTAACCGCAAGTGGAGACCCCACACTAAACGAAAAAGTAGCATCCCTTGCATCAGGGAAACTCTTAAACAGAGCCGACAAACCCCAAGATGGGAATTTGATCGTTCCAATCACATTCTCAACTGATGACGTGGAGATAGCAATATCAACTCATGGTAAAAGTCCAATAATGGCCCGAGTCATACGAGACAAGATAAAAAACGTGATAACAGGAGATGACATCTTCCAGATAAAATTACAAGATTATGCACGTCGCAAACTTAAAAAGATCATCCCAGATCAAAAGAAAAGGCGTAGAATACTCTATAGTTTGTTCAAAGACGATAAAATCCAAGCCCACTTAAAGGATAAGGACCTAGAAGGGGCCAAAAAATATGTAGACTCCCTCCTAGAACATGTTAGGGGGTATCTTAGCTGATACTGAATATTAGAGTAGATCACAAAATAGCAGACATTGAAGGGATAGAAAAGGCAGACAAAATACTCAATGAAATATTAGATGAACTAAAAGAGGATATAAAAGAACATATCCCCATCAAAACATGTAACAGGATAGAACACTACCTAATAGTCAGGAAAACCACCTTGGATATAAATCACCCTAACATCATCATAGAAGAAGGCCAAAATGCACTTAAACACCTCCTAAGACTAGCAGCAGGACTAGAATCCATGATAATAGGTGAAGATCAAATATTGGGCCAGATAAAAGAAGCACGGATATCCGCATTAAAAAGCGGATCCTGCGGCCCCATCCTTGACATGATCTTCAACAAGGCCGTGCACGTGGGTCAAATAATCCGTAACAGAACTAAAATAAACAAAGGATCGATTTCTATAGGCTCCGCCGCGGTAGAACTTGCAGAATCAGTCCAAGGAGACTTAAGATGTAAAAAAGTCCTCGTAATCGGAGCAGGGGAAATGGGCGCACTAGTTGCCAAGGCCTTGGCAGAAAAACAATTGAAGGCTATAGTAGTCGCTAACAGAACGTATGATAGAGCAGTTAAACTCGCAGAAGAACTTGGAGGGTATGCAATCCAATTCGACAAATTAGACGAAGCACTATCAGATACTGATGTAGTTATAAGTGCAACAGCAGCCCCCCATTACATATTAACCCGTGAAAGAGTGAAAAAGGCCATACCAGTAGAACGACGTGATAATGTTACGATGATAGACATAGCGAACCCAAGGGACATAGAAGAAAAGGTCAAAGAATTGGGGATAAAATTATTCAATATAGACGATTTGAGAGGTATAGCGGAAAAAAATCGCAGAAAGCGTGAAAAAGAAGCGCAAAAAGCAGAGCAGATCATAGAAAAAGAGCTAGAATTATTAGTCAATTCACTTAAGTATAAGAAAATAGAACCGCTCATTTCAAAAATACGTAAAAAAATGGAAGAAATCAGGGTAAGGGAAACAAAAAAGGCAATAAAAAAACTAGACAAAATAGAAGGTGAAGAAAAGATAATAGAGGATCTTACAAGATCCATAGTAAATAAGATATTCCATGACATAGTATCGAGGTTACGTGAAGCCGCCGAAAAAGATGACGAGAAACTTATAAAAGCTTGTGAAAAATTATTTAAGTGATATACTTGTCCCAATTTGTTAATAGTGAGTACTGCACCCTTCCTAAAAAAAGAAACCTAACATAAAAAATAGTAGAAGGGATTATGCGAACATGTGCTTTGGTTCTTTGATGTTTTTATTGTTATCTTTGAATACATTTTCTATATGTTTCTCTGTTATGGTATCTGAGTCTTCGGCTATGGCCTGGTGAAGAGCATTCTTTAATATCTTCTCTTTTATGTCTCTCCCTGACATGCCCTTTGTTAATTTCACTAATTTCTCGATGGGGTATTCTATCTTGAGTGGCATGGTCTCCATGTATCTTTTTATCATTTCCCTTCTTTCATCCTCTGTTGGGAGTGTGAACTCTATTTCATCCTCAAAACGGCTTCTAAGAGCTTTATCGAGTAGAGATGGGTTATTGGTGGCTCCTATTGTGACTACTCCATAATTTTCGTTTATACCATCCATTTCTGTGAGGAGGGCGTTCACTATCTCTGATACGTCACCCCTTATAGATTGGTATTTTCTATCTAATCCTATAGCGTCTATTTCATCTATGAAAATGACTGATGGGGCTGTCTTTGAAGCGAGCTCATATAATTCATGGATTTGACGGGCACCATCCCCTACATGGTCTCCTATGAGACTTGTTGCCTTTATAAGGTATAATGGGACGTCTAATTCATTAGCTAGGGATTTTGCCAGCATTGTTTTACCAGTCCCAGGGGTGCCATAAAATAACACATTCCTCGGAGCCCATTCCTTGAAGTTTTCCGGATCTTCAAGATACTTCATTATAATCTTACACTTCATCTTTGCTTGCTCTTGTCCTATAACATCATCCATTCTAATGTTGCTGCGGACTTCGTGGAAATCCTCGATGTTCTTTGTTTCTATTAGTACAATAGATGTGTTTTTGTTAATCTTTGAATTATCTGGGTAGGCTCTTATAATCTTGAATGCATAATCTGGTAATAGCCTCTGGTCAAATAAGTATGAGCCCTCGGTTACCAGAAACCCTTCCCATTGTTCTCTCGCGTATAATTCAAAAAGTTCATTATTGATAACTTCTATTTTAGGCGTTTCAATAAGATTACAAACGAAAGGATACCCCACTGGTTTCAATACTACTAGTTTCGCTTTTTTCTCTGGTTTCACTATTCTTGTGGGGGTTTTTTTATCTTTAGCCTGTGAGTCATGGACAATATTACTAAATTTCACCTCATCACCGAGAATGAACTTTTTCCCTATACTATGGTAAGAAAACTACTAGTATATTATATTTTCCCATCTGATATATCCATTAAGATTTCCTTAATTTTGAGGGCGTCAAGATCTCTATAAGGCGTCTCACAAATTATCGTATAATCCCAACCTTTTTCGATGAGAGCATAAAGTATGGGTTTTAATGGAGGTCCATAGTCTTTCTCATCTAGGCTGTGATGTTTCTTCTCTCCCTTATCTGTATATTCTATTCTAGTGTAATGACAATGTAAATGCTTGATATCTAGATTATCCTCTAATAGGTCGAGTATTTCCATATAATCTTCAATTTCCTTGGGTGCTCCCCTCCTTCTGGCATATATGTGGGCGAAGTCGATGGTTGGTTCGAAATTATCAAATGATTGGCAAATTTCGATGATCTCGGACAAACTTCCAAGCTGGGATCTTCTACCAGTAGTCTCCGGGGCGAAACAGAAATCTTGGATCTCAGATGCCTCGATTTCTTCTAGAAGCAGACCTACAGATTCTTCACAAACTTTAAGGGCCTTCTCTTTATTTTGACCAGAATAAAAGCCAGGGTGAAATACTATCCTGTAAGCTCCCATCCATTCTCCGGCTCTTGCAGCTTGGATTAGTCGTTCAATGGATCTTTCACGCACGTCATCTTTGGGAGAGGAAAGATTAATATAATAGGGTGCATGGATTGACACCATAATGTCATTGTTGCTGGAATCTTCCTTGATCCCCCTGGCGATCCTTTCACTTACCCGGACACCATAGGTGGCTTGGTACTCATAAGCGTCAAGGTTCATAGCTCGTATATAACTGCAGACTTTACTGGATTCTCCTTTATAATTAACTGGGTTACCTGCTGGGCCTAGCCTTATCATGTTAATCATCGGGGGTTCTTTAGAGGATCCCCATAGCCTTATTCGTCTTCTCTATAGACTTTTTATTATCTTCTTCAAGTTCTAATAGGGCCCTTATCGCATCTACACTCTCTGGTACTGCATCAGCTTCCTGATGCACGGCCTGCATATAATATAATTCGCCATCCACTATATTAAGGGATTCTTCCCATACAGGAATTTCATAGAGGTCGTTGCGTGGACGGCCTAACTCCCTTGCATATTCCATTATCTCTGCTGTGGATGCAAGACCTTCACTTGCTTTTACGAGCATAACCCTAGATGTTTTGTCAAGTTCTTCTTTTATTTCTTCTATATCAACTGGGTTTTCAAGTTCCACCATAATATTGTGTTGGTGCATTAGGGTTGTGGGGACTAGCAAAGCTACTGTATTGATGTTAATACCGTACATGACTGTTTTAAGGTCTGGGCCGTGGTGTGATGGTACTGTTGGAGGGTTGGGCACGATAGCGTTAACCGGACCCTTTTTAACCTGGGCTGGGTCTGCTGCTCTTCTCACCATAACGGCTCTAACCTTTTTTATACCACAGAGGTCATCTATGGGTTTTAGAGTGCGGCAAAGGCCTGTGGTGTTACATGATACTACCCTTGTATAGTCTGCTCCAAGGGAGTCATCATAGTTTGTGAAAGAGTTGAAGGACAATCCTATGTCCTCGTGTTTTTCTCCCCCCTGAAATATTGCTTTTATACCCTTTTCCTTGTACATTTTAAGGTTTTTAGCACCTATGCCCTCTGGTGTCGCGTCCACAATTATATCTGCTTCCTCTATCATGTCTTCAACTGTCCCGCTGATTTCGATCCCAGCTTCCCGAAAGAGTTTTTCTCTTTCAGGTATGCTTATATAGAGGTCATATCCTTTCTTTAAGGCTATTCTAGCCTCGAAGTCAGGCTTCGTCTTGCTCACACCTACTATCTTCATGTCCTTTTGGGCGGCTACAGCGTCAGCCACCCTTTTACCTATGGTCCCATATCCGTTTATAGCTACAGATACCATCTTTATAACCTCCCCCATCTTTGTTGAGTTAGGGATGACATTGTGAAGTTTCTATTTTTTTGATTTAGATATAATCTTTTCTTCTGGATTCCAAGAGTAAATTATTTAGGTTTCTATTTCATCCAATTTTTCTGGGAGGTATGTGTCAACAACATACTCAAGGCCATATTTGGAGAATGATTGTTGTTCGGCCTTTTTACCTATCTTTAACATTTTCTTGATTTCTCTTTTCCAGAAATCGTCCTTGTAACGTGGATCGCGTAAGAGTTCTTTGAGTCTTAGAATGTCAATATCCTTTAGGGGGTCTGTTGGCAGGTCATAATTTATTATATCGGTTGCTGTCACTCCAAGGAACTTTGCGTCTGGTGTGGCTAATTCATGGTTTACATGGGCTAGTTTAGCGCTTCCTGATATTATGACCATGGCTATGTGGAATCCCCATGGGTCTCCGTCATTGCAAATATATATTGGGAGGTTTAATTCTTCGTTAACTCTTTTGAGGAATCTTCTTGTTGCCCTTGCAGCCTGGCCTTTTAATCCTACAATGAGTGAATCGAATTTTTTATAGGCCTTTTCTTGGACTAGACGATGGTACATACCCATGGTTTCGACTGCTATAACCCTTTCAACATCGTGGTCGACGAATTCTACTTCGTCAATGGTGGGTGGTATAGTATAACCTGATTTACCAGCCTTCAAAGCGTTTATTTCAATGTCGCCTTCTCTTACTGTTAATTCTCCGTATACTGCTGCGCCGTCTTCTTCTGGTAATAATCCGAGGTCTTCTCGGGTCATTCCTAGGGTGACTTCAAGGTCTTCGCCTATGATGTTAGATTCTTGTTGGTCTGCGAAGTCAACATCCCAACCTTCTGAGACATAATATAGTTCCCTTAGGGTTGCTGTTTTGTTTCTTTTGACAAGATCTTTGCAGAAGTTGGCTATGTATAGCATTTGGGCTATCTTTTTTATCTGTTTAACGTTTCCCATGGATCTGATACCATATTTTTCGCCGAGGATGTAGTGGCGCTTTTTATCATCATATATGATATTGGATGTGCTCCTTGATGGTACTTTTATTCTTGGCACTCTGTCCTGGGTGACATCTTCTATTATCATTTCACCTAAGCCTTTGAGCTTTTTTAATGCTATTTCTCTTCTATTCATCATCTGATTCACCTGAGAATTCTGTCCTCGCTCTTCTTGTCACTTTTTTAAGTAGAGGTTTATAATCAGGTTCTTTTTTTTCTGCTAGGAGTGCTGCTTCCCTCATTATAATGGGGATGTATGTTTCGAAGACTTTGGCCCGTTTGGCTTCTTCTTTAGCCGCTTTTTTAGCCCTTATATGTTTTTGGAGTTTTCGGGCTACTTGCATTGTGGCCTGTCTAACTTCTTGTAATATTTCGGGTTCTGGGGCTATGCTTTGTTTTCCTGTTGAAAGGTATGGTACATTGGTTGATACTATGTTTATGAAGATTGTGAGGGGTGCATTTTCGAAGTCTCTTATACCGTATCTCTTCCAGTCAAGACTTCTAACTCCCTCGGTTAGTGCGCAGCTTCCTTGGTCGAATGTGAGTGGTACGCGGTTCGCGAACCTCATTATTTCGGTTTTTCGTTGTTCACCGACGAGTCTGCCTGCTTTACCACCATATGCTACAGCTGCTTCTATTATGAATGGCACACCACCCCTGTAAGTTTGGGGTCTTCTTGTGGTGGCTGCTACGAATTCTGGGTTTAGTATTTCTGCCATGCCTTTTTCTATCTGGTCTTTCCCTATTGGTATGAGTCCTTTGGTTGGTGGGGCCATGAAGTCCATTTTTTTGAAGGCTTCTACTATTTCTTCGGCTTCTTCCCATGTCATGTCTTTGGGTCTTTTGTTGAAGTCTATGTTTGTTAGTTTTTCAAGTTCTTTGACTTTTTTTGTGGACATTCTAGAAAGTGAGCTTGTGAGTAGGCTTCTGAAGCGTCTTTTATCTGTGTGTTTTGCCATGAATATTAGGTCGTCTGCTGTGACACCTTTTGGGTGGGGTAATATTTCTTTTGGTAGTGGGGGTATGACATTTGAGGCTCTTTTAAATATGTATTTTTTTCCTGTGGGGTCTGTGAATGTGATCTGGGCGTGTGGGTTTCCTATCATGGTCCTTCTGATATATTCGTAGGCTCCTTGTTCTGAAAGTGAATATGAAACTTCTTTGAAATGGAGTTTTACGCATACTCCCGTCCCATTGGGGTTGAACTCTTCTTTTTCGAGAATTAATCCTTTGTTCTTTTTCACATCCATTTTTAGGGACATTTTAACTCCTTTGAGTTCGCCGTCTTCTTTGTATGCTGAAGTGATAGTGGCTGGTTTTCCGGTGGTCATCTGGGAAAGTAGTACGCAGCCGCTGCATCCGAGGCCTTGTTGTCCTCTTGATTGGATGTTTCTGAATTTTGAACCTGCGAACATTGTGCAGAAAACTTTGGGGATGTAGTCTTCTGGTATACCGGGACCATTGTCCTCATGTTCTAGGATGTAATGGTCTTTGCCGATTCTTTTCAAGTTTATTTTTATGTTGGGGAGTATGCCCGCCTCTTCGGCGGCGTCAAGGCTATTTGTTATTAGTTCGTGGAATACCATGGTAAGGGATCTTATTTTACCTGAGAAACCTAACATTTGCCTGTTTTTGCGGAAGAATTCTGATGCAGTAAGTTCTTGGAATTCTTCGAATAGTTCTCCTGCTTGTCTTTCCAAAAAGTAGCCTCCCTTCAACTTTTTAGAATTATTCCCTTATATTATATTATAGTTTGTCCCATATATATCGAGCGATTATAAAATAGGATTTTCATTAATATTTTTTGAATATTTTAAAGAAACCTTTTATTAAAAGGGTAGATTTCTTGTTGGTTTTATCTTATATTAACCCGCTCTTCGAACTCTTTCATTTCTAGTTCTTGTTTCTTTTTTTCG
The DNA here is from genome assembly GCA_030055615.1 of Methanothermobacter sp. Taxonomy (NCBI): domain Archaea; kingdom Methanobacteriati; phylum Methanobacteriota; class Methanobacteria; order Methanobacteriales; family Methanobacteriaceae; genus Methanothermobacter; species Methanothermobacter sp. Next base: position 396,973 of record JASFYN010000001.1, read on the forward strand.
AGGAAGGAGTATACAGACTTGTGTCTGGCCCCCCTAAGAAGCATTTCAATGGCTTCTCTTGCAACCATAAGATTTTCGAACTCACCTATTAGTGCAACAGTCTTACCATAAACTGAAATGTCAACACCTGTCATTTCATGGATTATTTGACGTGTTATACCACCACGTCCTATTATCCTGCCTTTTTGTCTTGCTATGGCCTTCTTGGATTTGCCCACATAATCTGGTATGTTTATAATATCGAGGGTTATATTGTCATGTATAAGACGCATTGCAATCTCTGGATTGAAACCTCTACCTATAGCCTTGACAATATTCCGCGCTTTCCAAGGGGAAAGGGGATCATCAAGCTTTTCATCAGGTATTATAGTCACAGCACCCGTTTCACTATCAATATTAAGCCTAGTCTGTGTTAACTTCTCTATACGCTCTTTAACTTCCCCCTTTTTCCCGATGAGAACCCCTATCCTCTCTTTTGGGATTTTCAAGTATTCTTCTACCGCCACTTGAACACACCTCACAGGTGTAGTATTAACCTATTATTTTCTCCCTGATCTCTTGGGGAGTTGATGAAACACCAAAACGTTTAAAATCCCTACTGATATTCCTAATATCCCTTTCAAGTAATTCTCCTGCAATTGGATGATCAACCACAACAGCCTGTGAAATATCAATGATAACAGGCTCCTCATCAAAATTGAGAATATTAAACGCTGAAAGATCCCCATGAACTAGCCTAGCCTCCCTATATAATAACCTCATATAATATATTATCTTCTCGAACATTTCTTGAGGATCTAGGGGCGGGGCCTCCCTTAATGTTGGTGCAGGGTTACCTTCCATGTCACCTATAAACTCCATTATTAGGACATTCTCCCTTGAAACAAATGGCCTTGGAACCCTAACACCACTCTCATATGCCCTCTTAAGGTTCCTGAATTCCTTGCTCACCCAAGTGTGGACTATCTGCCTCTTGTTGCTCATTTTAACCTTGAAACGTGGATCGCCTTGAATATAATATTGCATTTTCTTAAAATCAGAAGTTGCAATACGATAAATTTTAACAGCTACGAAGTTATCATTATCATCTAGGCCTTTAAAAACGTTAGCCTCTTTACCGGTGCTTATAACACCATCAAGAATGGCGAGATAACCAGTATTTGACAGCTTATAGAGAACCTCTAAGGTTCTTTTATCGAAAACTTCACTTGCAACACGCCTATCCTCCACGCCTTTAAGGCGCTTCTTGGATTTCAACCTTTCCAGTGCAGAATCGACTTCTTGGAAAGTTTTATCCTTCTTATCAGCGGACAATTCAATCATCTACTCTATAAATTCAAATAACCTCTTCTCTCAAGCCAATTAGCCTCGGTACGCGTATACCTCCATACTATATCAGCCCTTTCATCACTTTGAAACTCCCATGGCTTCACAAGTACAACATCACCTTCCCTGATCCATATCCTCTTTTTCATCTTACCAGGTATGCGCCCAAGGCGGGTTTTACCATCACTACATATAACCTTCAACTTTCCATGGCCTAGTATCTGCTCAACAATCCCAGGTATTTCACCCTTTTTAGGTATCCTAACTCTTCTAATCTCCTCGGTATTACCTTTACCCAAATAATCTCCTCCCTCTACAATTTTAATTATAATCTAATCTAGAAAAAGACAATATAATATCTCTATAACATACTATAAAATAATTATTGTTACTAAATTATAGAAGAAAGCAAACACCCAGGAGATAATAAAAATCTATAGAGATCTTGGAGGGATCTATGAAATGGGCCGTGAATTCTTAGACCTCGTAGATATATCAGAGGCTCATAGTATAATCCGCAGCCTTTTCAAGGAAATTTATCATCCACCAAAGGTGGAAAAAGTAAACCTAAAATATGCATATGGTAGAGTCCTAGCCCGTGATGTGAAAAGTCCAATTGACTTGCCACCGTTTGATCGTGCTTCAAGGGACGGATACGCTTTGAGAGCGGAGGACACATTTCACGCTTCTGAGGATAATCCAAGCACTTTAAAGTGTATTGAAGTGATAGAAGCCGGTGCGATCCCACAAAAAAAAGTCAGGAGAGGGTATTGTTCACGTATAAGCACAGGAGCCCCAATACCCAAGGGTGCTGATGCCATAGTCATGGTTGAATATACAGAAGAAGAGGATGATAATATCCTAATTTATAAAAGTGCATATCCTGGTCAACATATCGCTTCAAGGGCGTCAGACATATCAAAAAATGAAATCATAGTCAAGAAAAATTCGATATTATCACCAGAAAAGATCGGGGCGATAAGCGCAGCTGGCATTTCTAAGGTGCCTGTTATAGCCAAACCAAAGATAGGTATACTCTCAACCGGGAACGAATTAATAGAACCTTTAAATCATTGGATTCCTGGCAAAATCTTCGATTCAAACTCTCATAGTATCGCAGCTGCAGTTAAAAATTGCGGATGCGAACCAAGAATCTTAGGTATTGTGAAAGACGATTACACAGAACTTTATAAAGCCATCCAAGAAAACATCCAAGAATGTGACATCCTCATAACCTCTGGTGGAACTTCAGCCGGCGCCGGTGACATGCTCAGAGAAGTGATTGAAGACATTGGTGAGGTGATAATCCATGGAATTTCCATAAAGCCAGGGAAACCTACCATCATAGGTAAGGTAGATGATAAACTTGTATTTGGCCTCCCTGGCTTCCCTGTTTCTGCTCTGATAATCTTCGATGTTTTTCTACGCCCTTACCTAATGGAACTTTCAGGCAAAACACAAAGGGAATATCGCAGAATAGAACTACCACTCGCACGCAGATTACATTCCTCAAAGGGTAGAATACAGTATGCCCTCGTAAAAATCGAAAATAATAAAGTATACCCTATATTGAAAGATTCAGGTGCCATAACCTCACTTGCAGATGCAGATGGTTACATTAAGATCCCTAAAAACGTGGAAATACTCGAAGAAGGCTCTAATGTTAAAGTTTCACCACTTTCCCACTATGAATGCTAGAAGTTCATCAATATCATCAAATACAAGTTTACCCTCTAATTTTTCAATGAATGGCCTGTTCACGAGTATAACAGGGATTTTAAGATCCTCAGCGGCCTTCACCTTCTCTATTAACCCTCCAGTTTCTCCACTTTCCTTTGTGATCACGGCAATTGCATTATATTCCTTCATAATTTCCCTGTTAAGGGCCCTTGAGAATGTTCCTTGCATTGCTATTATTCGCTCCCCTGGTATGCCCATCCTATAACATGCTTCTATAGAACGTGGATGGGGTAAAACTCGGACCACTATCTTCTCAGTCCCAATCTGATCAATCACATCCTTAAGTGTTGAAACACCAGCTAAATGGAGGATATTACCCTCTCTTTCTTCCAAGATCTTGGCCGCTGCCCGTCCAGCCTTCTTAAAGGAATCAACCTTCAATATATGCCCATTTAATTTTGGGGTTGGTCTTTCGAATCGGATATAATATGTTAAGTTCTCCTCAGAAGCTTTGATCGCGTTTTCTGTGGCTTTCACGGCGAATGGGTGGGTTGCATCTATTATAATATCGACATTTTCAATCTCGAGAACTTGGGCTAAACTCGCCTTATTAAGGGCCTTTGTGATTATCTTATCTGCCCCTGCAGCCTTGGCTAGTTTACCACCATAGTCTGTTGTGGTGGTGGCTATTATCCTATGATTTGTGGACTTTTTAAGTTTTTTTATTATTTCTACTGCATCGTGTGTTCCTGCCATTACGAGAATGTTCATAATTTTCTCCTTTTATCGATCTGCCTAATTATCGCTTCATGTATTAGTATTAGTGAAGCTACCAATAATATGAGTATCCAATCCATGAGTGAAAGTGGTTTAGTCCTGAATATACCTTGTAATGGTGGTAGGTAAATGACAAATAATTGTAGTATGAATGAAGTTGCTATGGCAAAAAAGAGTAGTTTATTTGAAAATCCGCTCTGTGATTTGCAATTAAACACGTTGAGGATCTGGAACATTACAAATGTTGTGAATGCTATTGTAGTTGCTTTGTCATCCCCGGAATATAACTTGTATGTGTAGATGGCTAGTGTGCCTATTGCCATTATAATACCTGCTAATACTATACGTAGTAAGTTCCTTTGGGGTAGTATCTCCTCTTTTTCCGGTTTTCTTAACATTATATCTTTTTCTGGGGGTTCAACTCCTAGTGATTGTGCTGGGGGTCCGTCCATGATAATGTTTATCCAGAGGATTTGAATGGGATTGAATGGGAGTGGCATATTCATCACAGAGGATGATACTATGGTGAGGATGGCTCCGACGTTCGTTGAAAGCTGGAATTTAACAAAACGTCTTATATTATCAAATATTGTACGCCCCTCTTTCACTGCTTTTACTATGGTGGCGAAATTGTCATCCTGGAGCACCATGTCAGAAGCTTCTTTAGCAACATCTGTACCACTGCCCATTGCAACGCCAATAGCAGCTCTTTTAAGCGCCGGGGCGTCATTAACACCATCTCCTGTCATTGCAACTACATGACCGCGACGTTGGAGCGTTTCGACAATTCGAACCTTCTGTTGTGGGAAGACCCGTGCATAGACCTTTATATTTTCTACCATGGACTCGAATTCTTCATCACTAAGCTTGTCCAATTCTTCACCGGTAATGGCTTCACCCTCTTCCATTAAATTCAATTCTTTGGCAATTGCAACTGCAGTATCCTTATGATCCCCGGTTATCATCACAACTTTTATACCCGCTTTTTTACAAGTTTCTATGGCCTCCGCAGCCTCTTTCCTAGGGGGATCCATCATACCAACAAGACCGACAAAAATAAGATCCTTTTCAAGGTCCTCCCCATTATCTAAATCAGCAAGTGGCTTATATGCTAGTCCGAGCACTCTAAGAGCCTGAGATGTCATCTCATCCAATTTCTTCTTCCAATATTCTAAATCAGCATCCTTGAATTTTCTTATCTTCCCTTCTTCCTCTATATAACTTGTTCTCTCCAAAATTATCTCCGGCGCTCCTTTAATAAACAAGTAATATCCTGAAGTGGAAGAATGTATAGTGCTCATTCTTTTACGTTCGCTGTCAAGTGGTATTTCCTTTATCCGGGGATATTCTTCTTCAAGTTCATCTCTTATGTAACCGTTATCCTTTGCAAAGAGAAGTAATGCAGCATCTGTAGGATCCCCTATAACTTTGTCATTGGAAAAACTTGCATTATTACAGAGCGCACAAACCTCCAAGGCTCTGTCCTTTGAAGTTAATAATGGTTTTCTCACTCTCATTTTGTTAAGGGTTAGGGTGCCTGTCTTGTCGGTGCAAATGAAGGTGCAGGATCCTAGGGTTTCTACTGCAAGGAGTTTCCTTATAATGGCATTGTTTCTTGCCATTTTTTGCATACCAAGTGCAAGGGTCAATGTTAAAATTGCGGGTAGACCTTCTGGTACAGAGGCCACTGCAAGGGAGACAGCGGTCATGAATGTTTCAACAATGTTGATACCCTTTAAGAACTGAAGGATGAAAACTATGAAACATACAATAACTGCTATGATCCCTAGGCTCTTCCCCAGACGTGATATTTTTTCCTGGAGTGGCGTTTTACCCTCTTCTTCTTGTATCATGCCCGCGATTTTACCTATGGCTGTTTCCATCCCAACGGCTATTACAAAACCTTTACCCCGGCCCGAGACCACATTTGAGTCCATGTAGGCGATATTATCCCCTTTTTCGCTCAACTCATGGGTTTTATGGACTGGTATTGATTCGCCAGTGATTATCGACTCATCTATCCTAAGTTCGGAGGTTTCTATAAGTCTAAGATCTGCTGGTACATTGTCGCCTTCCTCTATCACTACCAGGTCGCCTATGGTTAATTCACGCGCGGGTATTTTTTTCGTTTCTCCATCCCGTATTACAATAGCTTCGGTGGCGATGAGACTTTTAAGTTTTTCCATGGCCTTCTCGGCGCGATATTCTTGCATAAAGCCTATGATGGCATTTACGACAACAACAAATAATATTACTGTAGAGTCTAGTAAATCACCTATAAAATAGGAGACTAAAGCAGCTACAATTAATAGTATTATTAGAACATCCATGAACTGGTTTAAGAATAATCTGAGTGGTCCTTCCTTTTTTTCTTCGACTAATTCATTTTCACCATACTTCAAGAGGCGTTTCTTGGCCTCTTCTGAACTTAGACCATCCTTGGATGTGGATAATTCCTTCAGGACTTCTTCGATTTCCATTTGCTCCCATTTCACTCTAGATATCTCCTTTGGTTGGGTTGATATTCATAAAAGAAACTTCTTTTATAGTTTATGAGTTTCATGTTCTCTATTGTAGGATGTTCTGTGGATAGTGGTCTTATTAAAAGTTTGGCTTTTACATTTTCTGCTACTTTTATAAGGTGTTTGTGTAATTCTAGTGGGGGTCTTATCGAGTATATTAACCGCGCCCCTTTATATATTTCTAATCTTGGATTTGTGATATCATCCTCTATTACATGGGGGTGGGAAGGTTTAATATCTGTTAAGATCAGATCAATCATTGAATGTTCTTGGAGGTACTCTGCAACTTTGAAAAATCTTCCGACGCCTACTTCCACAACTTTATCATTTGGGTTGCATTCTTGTATTATATAGGATGCAATATCTTCCCACATACATATCACGGAGACAAGGATGATGATAGTGAGGGAATTTAAGCCACAAGATCTTAAGAGGGTTATTGAAATCGAGAACATGTCCTTTGATGAGCCTTATCCTCCACAGCTTATACGTTACCTTTATGATATAGGGGCTGGTTTTCTCGTTGCCCAAGAAGATAATATGGTTGTAGGGTATATTATATTTTGGATAAGATTTGAAAATGAAGGACATATAATATCACTAGCGGTTGATAGAAAATATCGTCGCAGGAAATTCGGAACAAGACTTGTAAAAGCAGCTATAAAGATTTTTGAAAAATTTGGAGTTAATATTGTTAAATTGGAAGTTAGGGCGAAAAATAAAGGGGCTATAAAATTTTATAAGAGCTTAGGATTTAAAGAAGAAAATAGGATACCACAATATTATGAGAACGGTGACGACGCCGTGGTGATGAAAAAAGAAATATGAATTGGTGATTTAATGGTTAGGGAAGCTAAACTTGCCCTAGAAGATGGAACTTTACTCAAGGGTGAAGGTTTCGGTTTTGAAACAGTTAAGAGTGGAGAAGTCGTATTTGCAACTGGTATGACAGGTTACGTTGAAGCACTCACCGACCCATCATATAAAGGCCAAATTTTAATGTTAACGTATCCACTCCAAGGAAATTATGGTATATCCAGTAAATGGTATCAATCAGACGGTATAAAAGCAGAAGGACTTATTGTAAGGGAACAATGTAAAAGACCATCACATCACTTAGCAGAAAAGACACTCTCAGATTTCCTAGAAGAATATGAGATTCCAGGTATAAGTGGTGTTGATACAAGGGCCTTGACAATAAAAATAAGAAAGAAAGGGACTATGAAGGGTGCTCTAGCGACCGAGGAGATTGATGATGATGAACTTATAAAATTGGCCGTTGAACAACCGGACATACGCGAATTAGACCTTGTGGATAAAGTTTCTGTGAAAGAACCTAAGATTTTGCATGAAGAATACAATGACAGGATCGCTATAATAGATTGCGGAATAAAAAACAATATCATAAAAGCTTTTCTGGAAAGGGAGGTTAGCGTGGCCCTTTTACCATATAATACAAGCCCTGATGTGATACTAGAATATGAACCTGATGCCATACTACTATCAAACGGTCCTGGAGATCCAACAAGGGTTAAAGAAGCTATAGAAACAGTTAAAAAATTATCAGAGAAGCTTCCAATATTTGGGATCTGTCTTGGTCAACAGATAATAGCACTAGCATTCGATGCGAAAATATACAAGATGAAATTTGGACACAGAGGAGCCAATCAACCAGTCAAAAACCTAGAAACAGGAGAAGTCGCTATAACATCACAAAATCACGGATTCGCAGTAGACCCAATGTCAATAAACGAAAAAGAGATCAAAATAACCCACATAAACCTTAATGATGGGACAGTTGAAGGAATACAACATAGAGAATTGCCTATCATGAGCGTACAATACCATCCAGAAGCAGGACCAGGACCACACGATACATACAACATCTTCGACAAATTCGTGAAGATAATGAGGGAATATTAAAGGGGATCACAAGATGCCGCGGGATAAAAGCATAAATAAGGTACTTATAATAGGCTCGGGACCGATCCAGATAGGACAAGCAGCCGAATTCGACTACTCAGGCTCCCAAGCATGTAAAGCCTTGAGAGAGGAAGGTGTTAAAACCATACTAGTCAATTCAAACCCTGCAACAATCCAAACAGACAAGGAAATGGCCGACAAAGTCTACATTGAACCATTAACGCCAGAAATAGTGGCAAAAATCATAGAAAAAGAAAAACCAGACGCCTTACTCCCAACCATGGGCGGTCAAACAGGCCTAAATGTTGCAACAGGACTAGCACAAATGGGGGCACTAGGAGATGTTAAAGTTATAGGCTCATCCATTGAAACAATAAGGAACGTCGAAGACAGAGACCTTTTCGACAGTTTCATGAAAAAGCTTAACGAACCAGTACCCAAAGCAAAGGCCGTTGAATCCGTTGAGGAAGCTCTAGAAGCTGTTAAAGAGATAGGATACCCTGTTATCGTGAGACCAGCCTTCACACTAGGAGGTACCGGTGGGGGCGTGGCCCACAATCCAGAAGAACTCAAAGAAGTGGTCACAAGAGGCCTTGAAATGAGTTTCATAAACCAAGTGCTCATAGACCAATCAGTCCTAGGCTGGAAGGAATTTGAATATGAGGTTATGCGAGACAAAAATGACACATGTATCATAGTCTGTAACATGGAAAACATAGACCCTATGGGTATACACACAGGTGAGAGTATAGTAGTTGCACCCGCCCAGACATTAAGTGATGAAGAAAACCAGAAACTCAGGGACGTATCCCTCAAAATAATAAGAGCTCTTAAAATCGAAGGAGGCTGTAACATACAATTTGCAGTGCATCCTGAAACAGGAGAATATAAAGTCATCGAAGTGAACCCGAGAGTGAGCAGGAGCAGTGCCCTAGCATCTAAGGCAACAGGGTATCCCATAGCCAAGATAGCTGCGAAGATAGCCATAGGCCTCACCCTCGACGAGATACAAAATGATATCACAAAGGAAACGCCAGCATCATTCGAACCAAGCATAGACTATGTCGTGACCAAAATACCCCGCTGGCCGTTCGATAAGTTCAGGGACATAGACAGGAGAATCGGAGTCCAGATGAAGTCCACCGGGGAAGTTATGGCCATTGGCAGGACCTTGGAGGAATCCTTGCATAAGGCTATAAGGTCACTGGACATTGGAAGATATGGTTTCGAAGAAGTTCACTTCACACCAGAGGATCTTGCCAATCCCACAGATGAGAGATTATTCCAAGTATACACGGCATTAAAAAATGGGATGAGTATAAATGAGGTCTATGAGCTTACGAAGATCGATAAATTTTTCTTATACAAGATACTTGAAATAATAAAATTTGAAGAATCCCTCAAAGGGGATGAAATAAGCCCTGAAACATTGAAGAAAGCTAAAAGATTGGGTTTTTCAGACAAAAAAATAGCCCAACTTACAGGTTTAAAGGAAAAGGAGATACGTGACTTGCGCAGGAAGCATAATATAAAACCAGTATATAAGATGGTTGACACTTGCGCTGCCGAATTCGAAGCTAAAACCCCATACTATTATGGATCTTATGACATGGAAGATGAAGTGGAAGTTTCAAGGAAGCCTAAGGTTTTGATAATAGGATCGGGGCCTATAAGGATAGGTCAAGGTATAGAATTTGACTATTGTTGTGTGCATGCGACCATGGCATTTAGAGAGGAAGGATTCGAGACAATAATGGTAAACAACAACCCAGAAACAGTAAGTACAGACTATGACATATCAGATAAGCTATATTTCGAACCCTTAACCCTAGAGGACGTATTAGCCATAATTGACAAAGAAAAACCAGATGGTGTCGTTGTCCAATTTGGGGGTCAAACATCGATTAATCTAGCAGTTCCACTCGCAAAGGAAGGAGTGAGAATACTTGGAACGCCATATGAGAGCATTGATAAAGTCGAAGACCGTGAAAGATTCACAAGAGTCTTGGAAAAATTGAATATACCCCAAGCCCCATATGGTATAGCAAAATCATTCGAGGACGCTAGACGTGTCGCGGAAAAAATAGGATACCCTGTACTTGTAAGACCATCCTATGTTCTTGGTGGAAGAGCAATGGAAATAGTCTATGACGAAAAAGAACTTGAGGAGTACATGGAAGAGGCCGTCAGAGTTTCACCAAAACATCCAATCCTTGTGGACAAATTCCTAGAGGATGCTATAGAAGTTGATGTCGACGCGTTATGTGATGGTGAGGAGGTCTATATAGGGGGTATCATGGAACATATCGAAGAAGCCGGTGTCCATTCAGGGGACTCAGCATGTGTCATACCACCTCAGACCATCCCAGAAGATATAATAGAGATCATAAAGGATTACACAAGGAAACTCGCACTAGAATTAGAAGTTGTAGGGTTAATAAACATACAATATGCTGTTAAAGTAGATGAGGACCCCCCGGTTTACATACTCGAAGCCAACCCTAGGGCAAGTAGGACGGTACCTTTTGTGAGCAAGGCAACAGGAGTGCCCTTGGCAAAGGTCGCTGCGAAATTGATGTTAGGTGAAAAACTATCATCATTGGGCTTGACTTCAGAAAAAGAAATAGACCACGTGGCGGTTAAAGAATCTGTATTCCCATTTATAAAACTTCCAGGAGCCGATGCAGTTCTCGGACCAGAGATGAAATCCACCGGTGAAAGCATGGGTATCGACGAAAACTTCGGCCTAGCCTATTACAAGTCACAACTTTCAGCCAACATGGAACTACCGGTAGAAGGTAAAATCTTCATAAGTGTTAAAGATTCTGACAAGCCAAGGATAGCAGACATAGTGCAAAAAGCAGAGGAGTTAGGATTCCAGGTTATAGCGACACGTGGCACCGCAGAGGCTGTGAAGGACATTTCAAACGTAGAGGTTATAAATAAGGTGAGTCAAGCTTCTCCTAACATAAAAGACGCCATACTAGCTGGTGAAGTGGGACTTATAATAAACACGCCCTCTGGTAAACAATCAGCCGATGACGGATACATTATAAGGAGGATGGCCATAGAATTAGGTATACCATACGTCACAACACTCGCGGGTGCAAGAGCGGCTTTAAATGCTATAGAAGCTGTTAAAATGGGTAAAATAACGGTTAAATCCCTCAATGAATACCACGAATCATAGTTGGAAAATTTTATATTAATAGAAGTTGGGAAATCCTTCGGTGGAAGGTATTTTAGAAGCTTATAAGGGTCTTATAGGATCTCTTAGGGATTTGAAATGCTTGTTATTGAAAACGGTATTGTATTAGGGGGCATGAATTTAAACCCTATGAGGGTGAATATTGCAATAGAAGATGGCAGGATAGCAGAGATAACCAAGGAAAAAATCCCCTCTGATCATAGAATAGACGCTAAAGGTTGTATCGTAGCCCCAGGATTTATAAATGCGCATGTACACACTGCTGACAGCATCCTAAAGGATTTAGGTGATGGTAAAAGCCTAGATGAGATAGTGAAACCCCCAATGGGATTGAAACATAGGATTTTAGAGAATACAAAAGACAAGGATATCATAGAGGCTAGTAGGGCTTCCATCATGGAAATGATATCAGCTGGCACTACAACCTTCATAGATTATAGAGAAGGTGGAATAAAAGGCATAAAATTGCTTAAAAAGGCGCTAAAAGACTTGCCTATAAATTCCATCATACTAGGAAGGGATCCGATCTTCCTAGAAGAAGACCCGAACACCACAAAATTGAAAAATAGGATAAAAAAACTCCTAAAATTCGCTGATGGGATAGGACCTAGTGGATTCGGTGAAATAACCGATGAAACAGCCCACAAAATCGTGGAAGAATGTGAAAAATGGGATAAAATAGCCTCGATCCATGTAGCCGAAAGCATTGAAGCTCAAAAACTTTCAATAGAGAAGACAGGTAAAAGTGAAGTGGAAAGGGCCATAGATGCGGGCTTCCATTTACTCGTACATTTTACTAATCCATTCCCAAAAGACTTCAGGCTAGTTTCAGAAAATAAAGCTACAATTGTTGCATGTCCAAGATCAAATGGCATGCTCTCAACAGGAATACCACCAATAGCAAAAATACATGACAAGAATATTAATTTGCTCCTGGGAACTGACAACATAATGTTTAACGCCCCAGACATGTTCAGAGAAATGGAATACACCTTGAAGGTTACAAGAGCTTTTAAAAGAGGCTATTTCAACCCAAGGGATGTTTTGAAGATGGTGACAACAAACATTCATAAATTTCTTGGCGAAAAAATAGGATGCATAGCTGAAGGTTTTCGAGCAGATCTTATAATAGTTGAATCCTTATCTGAGAATCCTTATCTTTCACTTATTAATAGAAGCCAATCGAAAAATATAAGATATGTTATAATAAAAGGTAGAATAGTTAAGAGGTGAATTTATGTACAAAAAAATTCTCCTACCCACTGACGGCTCTGAATATGCTAACAGGGCAGCCGAACATGCCATATGGATAGCGAAGGAGAGTGGTGCGGAGATAGTGGCATTAACAGTCATGGAAACATCCACTTTCATAGGATTGCCAGCCGACGACCTCATAATACGCATCAAGGAAATCCTTGAAGAAGAAGCTTCAAATTCCTTAGATAAGATAAAAAAGCTCGTCGAAGAATCAGGTCATGATATCAAACTCACATTAAAGACAGATGAGGGTTCCCCTGCGGATTCCATCCTAAATACGATAGAAAAGGAGGGCATAGATCTCGTGGTAATGGGGACGTCAGGTAAACATGGCCTTGATAGGTTCCTTCTTGGGAGTGTGACAGAAAAGGTTGTAAGATCTGCAAAGTGCCCAGTATTAGTAGTTCATTGACCCCTTTCAAAAAGACCTTTTTTTAGATAAGGTGTTAATAATGTTAGCAAAGGATATAATGTCAAAAGAAATATACTATGTGAAAGTTCCAGGAAACCGCGCCCAAGCATTGGATATAATGAGGAAAAAGAATGTTTCAGGGTTACCAGTTGTTAAAGAGGGCTCCGATAAGCTCGTTGGTATCATAACACGTTCAGATATCATAGAAAATCCGGACGAGGAACAGATAGCCCTTATAATGACAAGGGATCCTATTGTAGCTTCCCCAGAGGATCCTGTAAGTTTAGTGGCTTCTAAGATGGTGAAAAATAATATAAGGAGGATTCCCATAGTCAAAAACGATAAATTGGTAGGTATAATCACAGCCTATGACATTGTATCCCGTGCACTCGCAGAAATGGACATAGACTCCCCAGTGGAAGATTACATGATTCTAAACATACCCACAACATGGGACAGAACACCTCTTAACATAGCATTTGAGATCATGAGATACTTCAAATTGAAGGTTCTGCTAACAATTAACAATGAAGCTAGACTATCAGGGATACTCACTGAGACAGATTTTCTAAACGAAAGCGAGGTAGTTTCTGAGAGAACAGTCCATAATACTTCAGTAGGTACTGAAGGGGACAGATGGACATGGGATAGTAGAAATGTTCTCTATGTTATAAAAAACCAACTCAAATTTTCAGATAAGGAAGTGAGAGATGTTGCCACAACAGAACTAGTTACAGTGACAAAAACGACAAGTGTCAGTGACTGCGCAAAGAAGATGAGAAAATCCAAGATCGAACAAATCCCTGTAATAGACTTTGAAGGCGAACTTGTAGGACTGTTAAGAGCCCAGGACCTTATAAAGGCCCTAGTTGATTCAGATGAGTAGCGAATCCACTCTACGTATAAAAGCCTCAAAGGGTGTTTTAACCTTCGCCGCGAAAAATGGGGGAAAAGTATCTATCAGTGACCTTCAGTTAAAGGTTTTATGGGGATATTGCTGGTGGCATGGACTACCATATATTGAAACATTCCTTGCGGTGATGGAATCGTTACTCAAGAGAATAGTAAGTGATGTTATAGAACATGAAGATCTTAACATAGAGTATCGCATTATAGCCAATGATACGCTAGATGAAGCGAATCAAATACAAATAATATTCAATAATATAAGAGCAGACGATGTTGAGTTCCACGTTTTGGGGGACATCATATTCCACGGGGAGGACAATAGAGGCTTCATCCGTAAAATAACCAGTTTTAGAAGGAGTATAGATGAGGATATACAAACTGTACTCTAGTTCTCCCGTCGCTTTATAGAGGATAGTACCTCTGATAGTATCCTTTCGGCTTTTTTTCTATCCTCAACCTCCTCAATGATTATCTTACCATCCTCTGAGATCTTAACTATACTATCCTCTATTTCCAACCTTAGAATATCTTCTCGGCGATCCTTGAACCTTAAGCGCGTTTTTTCCAAATCAATGGGATAAGGGAGTTTTAATTCAAATATTATCTTATCATCTTCTTGGGAGCCTATGAGCTCCCCCCTATTTTTGCGGTAGCCTTCTATATCCACATGGACGCCTTTGAAACCTGCTGATTTAAATTTTTCCACGATATATCCCAGAAGTTGCATGTTCAGTATTTTACTTGTATCATCTACCTGGATTACCGCGATCCCATCGAAGTCCCTGACTCTGACTAATTCGAGGCCTGTAAGATCCTTTATGAGGTTCTCAGCATATGATATCATATTGAGTTTCTTGGTGGTTATCGGCCCTTTTATTCTAGTCGCTAGACAGGTAGTATTCGGTGTATAGTTTATGTTTTCTTTTTTTAGGTATTCTATAACATCTTCTTCTGTTATTTTCGCTTCTAATAGTGGACTTCTTATTTTTCTTTTGTAATTTGCTATGATTCCTGGTCGATCTTCGAGCATGTCTGTTATGTTAGTCCCATCTACTATGATATCAAATCCTTTTTTTTCTGCTATAGATTCTAGAATGGCATACATACGATCCTTGCAATAGAAACATCTTTGAGTGGTGTTTTTCTTGAAATTTTCATGTTCGAGGAAATTTTCTTTTATGATCTTATGTGAGATTCCCAGTTTTGAAGCTGTATATTTCGCATTTCGCACGGTCTCCACTGGTAGTACCCCATTATCTATAGTTATTGCAATAGCTTCCCTTGAAATCTTTGATGCTATTTTGGCGATTAGTGTACTGTCTGATCCGCCCGAGAATGCTATTATAACCTTTTTATCCTTTAGGATGTTTTCAACTTGTTTAATCTTTGCCTGGAGTTCCATTGGAGTGCCGCCTCAATATTTTGTCCCTTACATATTCTAGGACTTTGATTGCATCCTCCCTTTTTATGTCAACACCCTCTTCTTTTATAAATTCCTTTAATCTTCGAAGAATCGCCGGGTTTATATTACACTCTTTATAGATCCTATCATAAGTCCTTTTGGGATAAAATATTGACTTGGCAATCCTGATAAGGTATTCTAGTTCATCCCTTGATATTATACCATGCATATATGCTTTTTTAAAGTTGTATTCAATACTTACAAGGGAATCTGATAATGGTTGTAGGGTCTTGGGGTCAAAAGCAACTGCAACATCATCATCAGATTCTATGCTTCCATCCTTGTATTTATGATATACATAACCTATACCTATCATCCCAAGACCGTCAAGTTCTGATGCTCGGAGAGCCCCCATACTAGCCCCTCCAACCACTTTCACACCCATTTTAAGCGCTTCTATTATCTCCTTGTGGGCGACTGCAGGTTCATGATGGAATACCCCATCTATGATCACGATAATATCAACAGGCCCTTTAATAGCTTTTAGGATATCACCTCTCCTTACTGGGGGATGATATTCGGCATCTAATACCTTCCTAGCTTCTCTAGGATGTAGGGATGGACCTGTGAATACGACTATCCGCTTCATACTTGATCCTATCCCCTATACGGGTGTTGTCAACAGCAAATACCTCCAATCCAGGCACTATAACCCTCACCACTGGCACCTTAACTTCACGTGTAAGATCCACAAAAAACACATCAGAAAACCCGCACCTTTTCAACTCTCTAAGAGTGACTTTAATATCCTCTCGGAAGGTTCTTTTTGACCTATTTTTCAATTTATCCAATCCTATTACAGTTTCAGGTTCTCCGAACCAATGCTTATTGATTCTTTTCATCCGCTCATACCCTGCTTTCCTCATGAAAATTGCCCTAACAGTATCTTCCCTGGTTCCGTGTATTTGTGTGGCTCTACTCTGGGCCACTTCTGTGAGAGCCCTTATAACTGCTACTTCAGGGTCTAGGTGTGTTCCCACACCTATGCTTAGTAGTGCAGGGTCTTTTAGGAGGATGTCATCTGCTACTGCGGCGATTGTTGGTATTCTGATATCGTTTGTAAGGTCTATGAGGGTTATGTCGATCTTCGCATCCTCGAATTTGTGGAGTAGATCCTCTATGATCTTATTCTCGGCGTCCTGACAATCTATCTCCCTTTTTGGACCTCTTTTCGCCTCGAAGATGCTCCAAGCGTCCCTTTCTATTAGTTCCATGAGTCCGTGGAATACTGCTTCCTCGATAGCATTCCCTGAGGCGAGTCCATTAGTATTTGACCTGAAAAGACTTACACAATCCTCAGGTGGATTATAAGGATGGTAAACTGCATTTGCGGGTATGTAAACCTCTTTTTCATTTTTTAAGTTTGTGGCTTTCACCCATTCAATTTTCCCATCCACTTTACTATCATGGGGGAGTATGAGACTTTTAGGGTCTACATATTCTATTATATTATCTAATGGTGCTTTAATGGACTTTTCGGCATCTTCATTTTTTTTCTCTGCTGAGTATCTCTCGAATGCTTCCATCATGGCTGATGCTTTAGCCTGCGACCGTGTAGCCCCTTTACCAGCGTATATGCTCACAGCACCCTCTTCTGCAGTTGGTCTTATGGCAGAATATACTGGTATACCTATCCTGTCGAGGTGTGTTATTTCTGTTATCCTTGTGACACCTATATTTTGCAGTTTCTTTTTAATCCATTTTATAGTCTCTGAAGGTTTTCTGGCTCTGTGCGTGCAACCAATATATTTCACGGGTACATTGGAGAACATAATTATCACTATAGGGTGAATATGCTTTTAAATGTGATTGCAAGGGCTATTAAAATGGCGAGGAGCCATGTTATCGGATTCCAGCGTATAATCTTAGCCCCGTCCAATACGCTGAAGGGTAGGAGGTTAAAGAATGCTATGAAACTATTAACGGCATATCCTAATGTTGCTATACTGGCTAGTATGCCTGTTGAAAATGATGCTATGAACATAAAAGATAATGCTAGTAGTATGTTTGTGGCAGGTCCTGCTAGTGCTATTTTACCATTTTCTTCTCTGCTAATGTATGCTCCATGTATGTATACTGCTCCCGGTGCTGCGAATACAAAACCAAAATATGCTGTTATAATGGCAAGTAGTATGCCACCTACCCATAGTCTGTATTCAGCCCAGAAACCGTATCTTATTGCCATGAATTTGTGGGCTATTTCATGGAATACGAAACCCACGCCCACGCCTATGATACTCGCTGGTAAGAGTGAAACTGCTATGTTAAGTTGCTTATTCGAAAAAACATATGAGAAAACAGCCGCTATTACGAACATTGATATTATGATATCTCTTATTTCCCTAGTCGTGAAGTTCACCATATTAATTTATAATTTCTCTATGTTCATATAATAGTTTCTATCCTTTGAATATTATTTTAAAGCAACTACCATCATGACTTTCAACGGACATTTTACCCTTTAATTGTCCTACAAGGATATTAACAAGTTTCAAGCCTAATGACTTGTTTTCTTGAAGTTTACCTACTGGAAATCCTATACCATCATCTTTCACTTTCAATTCAAGGTTGTCCTCCACTCTCTTAAAACTAATGTATATTGTCCCTTGTGTCCTGCCATTGAATGCATACTTCAGGGCGTTTGTTACAAGTTCGTTGATGATCAAGCCAAGGGGTATTATAGTGTCGATGTTAAGGTGTAAATCTTCAACATCCAATTTTATATTTATGGATTTTCCCGTAGAATATGAATAGACAAGATTCCTTGTAAGCTTTTCCACATACTTTCTGAAGTTTATCCTTGAAAGATCCTCAGATTGGTATAATTGTTCATGTATAAGCGCCATGGACCTTATCCTATCTTGTGTTTCTTTGAATGTACCATTCTTGCATTGGTTTATTGATTGTAGGCTGAGTAAGCTTGAGATTATTTGCAGATTATTTTTCACTCGGTGATGGATTTCCTTTAATAGGAGTTTTTTCTCTTCGAGGGATCTTTTAAGCTTGTCCTCCAATTCTTTACGTTTTCTTATATCCCTGGCTACGATAACAGCATAATCATTTTCATTAAACTTAACAGTATCTAAGTTCATTTCAGTTAGGATGAGATTTCCATCCTTTTTGATGAGGGGTGCTTCTATGGACATTTTCTCTTTCCTTGAAAGGATTTTCTTGAACTTTTCATGGTATCCTTTGGGGATTATATTGAAAATGGAGTTTATCTCATCCTTTGAATATTCTAGATTGATAAGGCTTGATTTATTAATATCTATTATTTTTCCATCGGTATCAATTAGGAATATGAAGTCTCTTGTATGGTCAAGTAAAGTTTTAAATCTTTGAAGTTTGTGGAGTGTATCCTTTAATTGGGGATAATAACTCTTTCTCACAGATTTTCCGCTGAAGCCCATAATAGCTTTTCTAAGATTTTGCCAATCCTTATTTGTTGATGGCATTCTCAAATATCCCCTTTATATCGTCTATTCTTGGCTTGCGCGGATTTGTAACAATACAAGGGTCATTAAATGCTAATTCTGCGAGTTCATCTATCTTATCTTCTAGGATACCATAATCTTCCAGGCTCATGTCAATTCCAAGTTCCTTCTTAAAATCTTTTAACTTGGATATAAGAGCATCTTTCACCCCTTTTGTCTCTGACTTTAAGCCTAGGGCTTCTGCTATTCTCTTGTACTTTTGCGGGTTTGCAGGGAAATTGAATTCTATAACATCTTCTATTAGTATGGCGTTAGCCACTCCATGGGGAATGTCCAATCTACCGCCTAAGCTGTGTGCCATTGCATGTAGAAGACCTAGACTTGCATTGGAGAAGGCCAATCCTGCTTCCAGGCTTGCGAGCATCATATTGGTACGTAGGTCAAGATTTTTGGGGTCTTTGATGGTTTTGTGCAAATTTTCACTTATTAGTTTTATAGCGTCAAGTGCATTTATATCTGTTAAATGTGAGCTTGCGGTGGATACATAGGCTTCTATTGCATGTGCGAGGGCGTCCATACCAGTGGATGCTGTGAGTAGTTTGTCCATGGTTAGGGTTGTATATGGGTCTATGAGTGAAACATCTGGGATGAGGGTTCTGCTTATTATGGCAATTTTGGTTTTTCTCTTGGTGTCTTTTATTATTGCAAATTGTGAAATGTCTGCTGATGTTCCGGCTGTGGTTGGTATGCAAATAATTGGGGGGCCAGGTACTGTTATTTGGTCAACGCCTTCAAATTTGAGGATATTATCTTTGTTGGAGGTTACTATACCTATGCCCTTTGCACAGTCTATTGGACTTCCACCCCCAAGGGCTATTATAAAATTGCACTCTTCGGCCTCAAAAACCCTGGCACCTTCCATAACCTCATAATCGCGTGGATTTGGCGTAACATCATTGTAGATTACATATTCTAGTCCATTCTCAGTTAGTAGGGATTCTATCTCATCTACATGGCCGGCCTTTTCTATACCATGATCAGTTACAAGGAGTATTTTCTCTGCTCCAAGGTTTATCGCATATTGTGGGGTTAGTAATCTTGCACCTTCTCCGAATACTAGTTCACCTGTAACAAATTTTCTAAGATTAAATTCGTCCATAACATCACCAGAAGGTGGGATACAATATTTAATAAACTTTTCACTAATTGATATTTTTTCATGTGAAAATTTTCTCCAAATTTTTCCAGGAGGGTTGCGCGGAAGTAAATTATAATGTTATTATGTGAAAAAATATCATGACAGCAAAAATTTACATTATAGGTGATTTTAATGGATAGACTGAAGGCCGCGCTTGAAAAAGTGATGGAAAAAAGCTGTGACATGGCTGTGATATCCAAAAGTGAAAATATCTTCTATTTGACTGGTTTTAGACCGTCTACTCGTGCATTTTTGATCTTGACTGATGAACCATTTTTGATGGTTACTAGTATGGATATTGAGGAAGCCGAAAATTCATCAACAATTGATGTTTTTGAATTTAAGAAATCAGAGGATGTGAAAGAAAAAATTGGAAGTTTATCCCCCATGACTGTTATCTTTGAACCTTCACTTCCAATTAGTACATTCAGTAAGTTAAGAGATTCTTTTAAATGTATCATTGAGGACATTATAGGCGATCTCAGGATGATAAAAGAGAAAGTTGAAATAGAATATATCAGAAAGGCTTTAAGGATAGCGGAGGAATCTTTCACGGAAATAGAAGTTCAGGGTGTTGAAGCTATGATAGCAGCCGATCTTGAATATCATATGAAAATTAGGGGGTCTATGAAGCCTGCATTTGATACTATTGTAGCATCTGGTGTAAGGTCGAGTAATCCGCACGCTGAAGTTTCATTCAGTAAAATACAGACCCCTGTGGTCATTGATTGGGGTGCTACTTGGAAATATTATTATTCCGACACCACAAGAACCATTGCTAGGAGGGAAGAAGAGGAGGAGATACTTGACATTTTGTTGGATGCCCAAAGGGAAGGAGTGAAAACAGCCAAACCTGGAGTGAAAGCTTCATATATAGACAAGGTTGTGAGGGGTGTTATATCTGAATATGGGTATGAAGACAACTTCATACATTCCACTGGCCATGGTATAGGATTGGAAGTCCATGAACCGCCATCTTTATCGGCTAATGAGGATATTAAACTCGAAAAGAACATGATAGTAACAATAGAGCCTGGAATTTACATTAGGGGAAAATTTGGCATGAGAACTGAGGACATGATTCTCATCAAAAAAAATCCTAAAATATTAAATACACTCCCATCTAAAATATAATTTAACAGTTTGGAAGTGATTTAGTATGGTGCTTCTCCCAGAATTTTTATCCCCTATTGTCCATGTAGTTGAAAAAGCGATCCCTAGAAACTTCCTTATAAGAATACAGGAGAACCTTGTTAGAACAGGGATTTATGTAAAAGCCGCTGAAATTGTAACATTAATCCTATTTACAAGCATATTCTTCGGATTAATTGGGATTATAATAGCCATGATCTTGGGCATGGGCCTTTTAATCCCATTTATCGCAGGTTTTTCTCTTCCCCCTATAATATTTGCCGCTTATATTTTTATAATGATGGAGCGGAGAATCGATACAATAGAACAGGGAACTCCAGATTTTCTAAGGCAGATAGCATCACTTTTACGTGCAGGAGTCGGTCTTGAAACAGCCCTTGAAGACATATCAAAACAGGGAAAGGGCCCATTATATGATGAATTGAGGAGGGCGGTTATCGAGATAAAGATAGGGAGAACATTTGATGATGCTCTATTGTCAATGGGTAATAGACTGAAATCTGACACTCTTGACAGGACCTTCAGGATGATAATAGAGGGTAAAAGGGCTGGTGGAAGCCTTGCGGATGTCATAGAAGCTGTTGCAGAGGATACGCGTGCAGTTTTAGCCCTTAAAAGGGAGCGGAAGGCTAATGTGATGATGTCTGTCATGTTCCTTGTGGTGGCCGCTATAATCGCAGCGCCATTCGCACTTGGAATGATCATGGTATACTCAGCATTCATAGAATCCCTCGGAAAAACCAATCCAATCCTCGGAACTGCAAAGATCGCTGCTGGAGGTTATATAGTAATCCATTCTATAATAGCAGGGTTACTTATAGGCATAATCATGTTTGGAAGTGCTAGAAAGGGTATCAAATATGCCATTCCATTGGCTGTTTTAGCATTTGGCATATTCTATGTTATTGACAAGTTTGGCTTTGTAATCGTGGGCTCCATGGCACCATAATAAATTATGGAGGCAAAATCAATGGATATAAGAGATGATGAAACAGCACAAGGCTCTGCTGAAATGATACTATTATTTGGTGGGGTTATCGTCATAGTGATTTTCGCAGCACTATGGTATAAAAACTATCTAATATCCGCAGGTAAAGAGATAAACCAGACTGATGTGCAAAGTGTTACAAATTCAATCCAAAGCCTTAAAAGTAAATTCTGAGGGGTCTTCTAATGAAAATGTTAATCAATGGAAGACTCAAGGGCGAGGAGAAGATCGAAATACGCAATCCCTATACCAATGAGATCATAGACAAAGTACCCGCAGCTTCAAAGGAAGATACAAGAGAAGCTATTTCAGCGGCTAAAAAAGCCAAAGATAAGATGATTTCATTAACAGCGCACAGAATTTCAGAGGCACTTTATGATACAAGTCAGGAACTCAAAAAAAGATCTAAAGAATTTTCACATTTACTAGCCCTCGATTCTGGGAAGCCTATAAAAGCAGCCCAAGACGAGGTCAAAAGATCCATCGAAACACTGAAATTATCCGCTGAAGAATCCAAGAGAATATATGGAGAGACAATCCCAATGGACGCTGGTATAGGAGGTAAGAACTTCATAGGCTTCACCATAAAACTACCACTAGGAGTTATAGCAGCCATAACACCATTCAACTATCCACTTAACCTAGCCATCCACAAAGTTGGCCCGGCACTTGCATCAAAAAATAGTGTAATATTAAAACCATCACTTAAAGCACCATTATCAGCACTAAAAATAGGCGAAATATTAGATGAATACTTCCCGCCAGGTGCAATAAATGTTCTGACAGGTAGAGCTTCCATTATAGGGGACGAACTTTTAAAAAGCGAGGATATTGACAAAATATCATTCACAGGAGGCTTTAAAACAGGTAAAATGATAGCGGAAAAGAGTGGGATGAAAAAAATCACCCTAGAATTAGGGGGTAACGACCCACTCATAGTACTCAAAGACGCTAACATAGAAAAAGCTGTTAAAGGTACTATAAGGGGCTCATACCTCTACTCAGGCCAGATATGTATAGCAGTAAAGAGGATAATTGTCGATGAGAAAATAGCAGATGAATTTGCGCAAAAATTGGTCAAAGAAACTTCAAAGTTGAGAATAGGCGATCCACTCGACCCAAAAACTGATATAGGCCCCCTTATAAATGAAAAGGCCGCCATAAACATTGAAAAGTTGGTTTCGGAGGCGATAGATGAAGGCGCGGAGCTTTTATATGGTGGGGGGAGGGATGGAAACCTCTTCGAACCTACTGTATTAGATAATGTTAGACCTTCAATGAGACTTGTTAGGGAGGAAACATTTGGCCCAGTATCACCTATAATAAGAGTTAAAGATGCTGATGAAGCCTTGAAGGTCGCTAATAGCACTTGTTATGCTCTCCAGGCAGGGGTTTTCACAGAGAACATACATGAGGCTTTAAGATTCGCTTCGGAATTAGAGGCGGGAGCAGTACTTATAAATAAACAATCGACTTACAGGGTCGATCACATGCCATTCGGAGGCTTTGACTGCAGTGGAATGGGTAAAGAGGGCGTTAAATATGCTATAGAGGACATGACAAGAACTAAACTTATTATATTCAACAAAAAATGACTATTATATGATGGATTTTAAAAATTGTAAACTTTGTGAGTGGCGATGCGGTGTAAACCGTCTTGAAGGAGAAACTGGCATTTGCAATGTAGGATTACCAGAGGTAGCATATACAAGTTTAGCTTATATTCTGAAAAGTTATTCCATAACTTTCCTTGGCTGCTCATTCAAATGCTTATATTGTAACGCCTATCGGATTTCACAATATCCGGATACAGGATGGATTTATAGAGGCTATATTGAACCTGAGAAGATGGCCAGGGAGACCTTAGAACATCTTGAAAGTCCACTCGCGAGGAATATAGGAGCATATAGGCTTAGTTTCACTGGAGGGGAACCCACAATACACACACCATATCTTGAAGAGCTTGTAGGGAAAATAAGAAGATTTAGCCCTTCAATTGAAGTGGGCATCGCCACGAATGGTTTCCCAACAATGAAAACCTTTAAGAGGATTTTGAGGATTGCGGATTTCATAAATTTTGAAATCAAAGCATTTAATGATGAGGTCCACAGAAACCTTACAGGGGCGCCATCAGAGCCGGTATTAAGGAATGCTGCCTATCTTGCGGAAAAAGCCCCTGAAAAGGTTAGAACTTTCAGGACAGTTGTGATACCAAGGATAACCGATAAAGAAGTTCCTAGGATAGCGGAGTTTCTAGCAGAAATAAACGAAGAAATCCCTTATAGACTTGTCGGATTCAGGCCCAACTTCGTATTATATTATCATAGTGGGCCATCCAAGGGTTTGATGGAAGATCTTGTAAAAGAGTGTGAAAAGAAGGGTTTAAAGAATGTTGATTATTCTGGATATTATCCATTAAAGGCGAAAGATCCAGATTATTATCTTAAAAAACTTGGATGTCCATTACCACGAAATTGTGGAGAATGCAGATTTAAAGATGAATGTAAGAGTATATTAATGGAACCATGGCTTTTTAAATGATTTAAAATTTTATTTGGGCACCCCATGGAGAGAATTCTAATATTATTTTCCTTCTATGAACTTTTCTACTATTTTCCTCGCCTCATTAAGAGATTCTAGGGGTATTTTTTTTGGAAGACAACCTATTTCGCCTTCAACATTCCTTAGGACGCCCTCTGTGCCCAGGAACATTCCTTCACTTGTTATTCCCATGAAATTTTGTGGTGGTAATAATGCGACTGCAACATGATCTCCCATTTTAACCTTCAGATCATTTGTCACAACCTTAATGGATCTATCACCAATGTTGACATTGCATATTTGGAGCCTAGTGGCTCGTGGGTGCTTAGTGGAACTCATAACTTCCCCTACTATTATGTCGACGCCTATAATTGGGTCGAGGATTTTACCCAACATTATACGCTCTTTAAGTTTGAGTATTGTATTAAGGAAAAATTTTATCCTAGCAATATTTTCTTCTGTTTTCTCTTTATCTTTTGCCTCTTTAAGGAACAATTCAGCCCATTTTTCACCTCCGAGAGCTTCTATTATATTTTCTCCCTTTTCTTTAATCAACTGCATTTCTGGTGAATATGTAAGTTCTTTTGGTTCAAGATAGGAATAAATAAGGCTTTGGAGGATCTTTTTAATTTCATCGGCCATTTGAACGGCTAATTTTTTATTCCATTGCCCGTGGAGGCTACCTGATTCAACGGCTTTCATGAATAGGCTTATAGATTTATCAGCAACTTTAAATCTATAATCTTGGCTTGTATCCCACACTGAATCCACACTCCTATTATTCTTGGATTTCTTGTAACACTGATTTTACAATAAAAAATTATTTAAAACTGCTGTTTTGGGTTTGTCCATTGAACAAGAAAATTGCAGATACGAAGGTTCAATAATTTTCAAATTCCCTTAAATTTGGGAATGCTGATTTCATTAGAGCCACTTGGACTTATTGATTGGGTGGGTTCCACTCTCCTAATATAGGGTTAATTTTAATCTCATATGCTACTTTATCACTCAGGATATGGAGGGGCACATAACTGACCAAGTGAGCTAGATTTTGGAGGTATTTTGCAAATTATATGATGATAGAGAAACCAATATCACATAAAAGATATCCATATTTTCAGCAAAAATTTGCAAGATGGGGGGTGAATTCTTCCTTGATGCCATTACAGAAGGTATATAGTCTTTCTAATACAATTCCTTTATATCATGGCCAATACGTTATAAGATCACTTCAAGGCAGAAATTTTTCCGAACCTTAAATCAAAGATTGTACATGTGTACATTAAATAACAAATTAAGGTGGATTACCTATGATACATAAAGAAAGAATTAAAAACTTGAACGAATTTAGATCCATGGATGCCCACCGTGGAGATTATATTCTATATTGGATGCAAGCATCTGTAAGAACTCACTGGAATCATGCCCTTGAATACGCTATAGAAACCGCTAACAAAATGCAAAAGCCCCTCTTAACAGTCTTTGGACTCACTTCAGATTTCCCAGAAGCCAATTCACGCCATTACAGGTTTTTAATTGAAGGACTCCGTCATGTTAAGAATGAACTAGAAGATATGGGGGTGATATTTTCAATACAACTTAATGATCCCCCTTCTGCGGTTTTAAAATACTCAGATGATGCTTCACTTGTTATAACAGATAGAGGTTACCTTGAAATCCAGAAAAAGTGGTATGATGAACTCAAAGCATCTATTGACTGCCCACTAATCCAAGTAGAGAACAATGTTATTGTACCCGTTGAAACAGCCTCTAATAAGGAAGAATATTCCGCTGGGACATTCAGGCCTAAAATAACCCGTAAATTAAAATATTTTATGAAGCCGGTGCATCCAAAGACTCTTAAAGTGAATTCACTTGACATTGACATTGAATCAGTGGATCCTGATCTTGACAAACTCCTGAAAAAATTGGGCTTGAAGGATGAAATGACACCATCAATATTCCAAGGCGGCACAAAAGAAGCAATTAAAATCTTTGAAAAATTCTTATCGGAAAAACTTGAATGCTTCGAAAAGTTCAGAAATGACCCCGTAAGAAACTGTTTATCAAATATGAGTCCATACTTGCATTTTGGGCATATATCACCTTTATACTTAGCATACAAGGCCTCGAAAGCGGGGAAATGTCCAAATTTTCTGGAAGAGCTCATTGTAAGAAGAGAACTTAGCATAAACTTTGTCCATTACAATGATAACTATTACACAATTAAGTCTTTACCAGGATGGGCCTACAATACATTAATGGAACACGCATCCGACCCAAGAGAATACGAATACGAGTTAAAAGAATTTGAAAACGCCGAAACCCATGACAAATATTGGAACGCAGCCCAGAAAGAGATGGTAATCACTGGGAAAATGCACGGCTACATGAGAATGTACTGGGGTAAAAAGATCCTAGAATGGACTGAACACCCTGAAAAAGCATATAAGATCGCACTTCATCTCAATAATAAATATGAAATAGATGGTCGTGATCCTAACGGGTTTGCAGGAGTTGCTTGGTGTTTTGGGAAACACGATCGTGCTTGGGGCGAAAGAAAGATATTTGGGAAGGTCAGGTACATGAACGACCGTGGACTTAAAAGAAAGTTCAAAATCCAAGAATATGTGAATAGGATCGAAGCAATCGAAGAACAGCACCCTTGAAAAAACTTTTCTACATTCTTTACAAAATCTAGCCTATTTAGTCAACCGAACAGTCTACCATCTAGTTATTAGAAAAATCTGTTATATTGTACATGAATCGCCAATTTAAAGTTTTCATGGAAAATAATGGACCAACAGCCAAGTTTATTGATGATCTCTGCTTTTATCCCAAATTGGATCCACTCCAGAAAATTCATCATTCTTATAAACTATTTAAATTATAAAATGAAATAGACTTTCATATAAAAAAATATACCCAAAAAGAGGGTAGGAGTGTAGAAATTATGGTGGAATTATCCAACCTTTATGGCCTTGACATATACACTTCCACTGGTAAATATGTTGGCAGGGTTCAGGATGTTGTCCTTAACATAAAGAAAGGCCGAGTGTCAAAACTTAAAGCAAAGGCAATGAGCCCTGAGAAAAGAGATTTAGGGCTAAAAGATGTCTTGAAGACCAGCATACGTATAGTCCCAGAATCCGATGAAATTAGACCACTAAAAGAAGAAGGTATGATAGACATCCCATATGAAAGAGTTAAAGCCGTGGGTGACATACTTATAATATCCCCAGAGGTTAAAACACACGAAGTCAAAAAATCCTATGAAAGCCCAATAAGATAAGGGTAAGATCATGATAGTAGGGATAGTGGGTTGCGGAGCCATAGCTAACATAATCACAAGCTACATTTTGGAAGAAGATTCTAACATCAAACTTAGATTCTTCTATGATAGGGATCTTGAAAAGGCTGAGAACCTATCATCTATGGTAGATGGGATAGCAGTTTTAAAAGTAGAGGACATGTTAGACAAAGTCGATCTCATAATAGAAGCCGCATCCCCCGAGGCCGTGGCCGAAATCGTCCCCGATATCCTCAAAGCAGGAAAAGACGTTCTTATAATGAGTGTAGGGGCTTTAATGGACAAAGGGCTTCGTTCAAAAATCGAAGCTTTAGCCTCGAAGAATAATGCGAATGTTTACATCCCTTCAGGTGCTATAGTAGGCTTAGATGGTATAAAAGCAGCCTCTATAGGTGAGATCACCTCTGTTAAATTAACCACGAGGAAGCCCCCACGTTCACTAGGCATAACCACCGATGAAAAAAAAGTACTATATAAGGGTAATGCTTCAGAAGCTGTTAAAAAATTCCCCCTTAACATAAATGTAGCAGCCACACTCAGCATAGTATGTGACATGGATGTTGAAGTCGAGATTATAGTGGATCCTCAAGTAGATAGGAATGTGCATGAAATCACCGTTAAAGGAGACTTTGGAGAATTAAAAACAATCGCAAAGAATATTAGATGCGCACTCAACCCCAAAACGAGTGTATTAGCAGCTTATTCCGCTATCAAACTCCTTAAAAGTTTAAGTGAGAACTTCAAGGTCGGCACATGAAAGAATGCGAAATCTACTCTAACATTAGACCACCATGTGGCTGCAAAGTAGTTGCAAGGCTCGATGGCAGAGGGTTCCATAGACTAACCAGAGAATTGGACTTCAAAAGACCATATGATCCCTTTTTTGCAGATTGCATGGTTGAAACTTCAATTAACCTCATGAAGGAGTTTAGTCCGATTTTCATTTACACATTCTCTGATGAGATCAACATACTATTTGGAGAGTTACCATTCAACGGTCGCATCGAAAAACTCGATTCTGTACTCGCAAGTTTCACAGGAACATCATTCATCCTATGCCTCCTCAAAAAATTCAAAAAGGATAATATTAAAAAGCCCGTATCATTTGATAGTCGCATCATCCCCTTAGGTGACCATCTACTAGTAGAATATTTCAAGGCAAGGCAGGATGAGGCATGGCGAAACTGTCTTAACAGTTATGCTTATTGGACCTTGAGAGAAACCATGGATAGGAAAACCGTCACAGAAAAACTTAAAGGTTTAAAAGCAGGTGACATCCACGAACTCCTCTTTGAGAGGGGTGTGAACCTTGCGAAGGTACCCACTTGGCATAGGAGAGGTATTGGAATATACAAGAGAATTGTTACTATAAGGGGCTATGATCCCAGATACAAAAAAGAGGTGAAATCAAAGAGAAAAAGGATCATAGTCGACAAGAAACTCCCAATTTTTGATGAAGAATTTTTCAAGACAATAGAAGGGATAAAATAATGGGGATTATAAGTTATCTTCTGGAAAAAGTATTTGGGATTAAGAAAATCAAAAGGGTGCAAGTTGATCTGAAGGTTATAGATAATATAATAGAAACTGCGCGGAATGTTCATCCCAGGGAATTCGCAGCCTTTCTTGAGGGTAAAATAGAGAATGAGAGCCTCCATGTCACTGGATTAATTTTTCTACCAGGGGAATTTTCAAATGAAGGTGCTGTAATGCGGACTTTCATGTTACCACCATTCACTTCCCCCATTGGATCAGTTCATTCTCATCCAACACCCAACAATAACCCTTCAAAGGAAGATCTTTACTTTTTCGCAAAGAATGGTTTCTTCCATATTATAATAGCATATCCCTATCAAGAGGAAAGCATAGCATCCTATGACAGGTTTGGTAATAGGATAGAATTCGAAATTTTAATGAGATAATTCAATTGCGACAATATCATATACATTCTCTAGTTCTTTTATCTCATCTAGGACTGTGGGAGGCACTTCTTGGTCTACTTTAAGGACCATTACAGCTTCGCCTCCGATTTCTTTCCTACCAACTTGCATGATAGCTATGTTAATGTTATGCTCTCCAAGTTTTGTCCCTATGGCACCGATGGTCCCTGGAAGATCCTTATACTTCGCTATTAACATTATACCCTCAGGTTTTATATCCACCTTATAGTCATTTATTTTCACTATCTTAGGCTCCCTGATATAGGTTCCCTCAACACTAAACTCTCCCTTATCAGATTTAACATTTAACACTATAAGTGACTTATAATCCCCAGATTCTGACCTTTTACCCTCTGTAACTATCATACCCCTTTTCTCCGCGATCATAGGCGCATTAACTAGGTTTACAGGCTCTGTGAGTATTGGATTTAATATGCTTTGTAGTATGGTTCTTGTGAGGATGTCCTGCTGTGGTATTTCAGCTAGTTCACCACAGTATGTAACTTCCAAGTTTTCTATTTTTCCAGGTGTTGCTTGCACAACGAGACTGCCTAGTTTCTCGGCTAATACAATATATGGTTTCAGGAACTTGAAAGTTTCAGGGTCTAGCACTGGCATGTTAAGCACATTCTGGGGGGTTCCACCTTCAAAAACTTTCTTGATTTCATTTGCAACGATTATAGCCGCGTCTCGCTGAGCCTCAACTGTTGAGGCTCCTATGTGTGGAGTTAAAACCACATTATCCAATTCTAAGAGTGGACTGTCTTTTGGGGGTTCTTCCTCGAATACATCAAGGGCAGCTCCTCCTATCCTACCTTCATTTAATGCATTGTACAATGCTTTCTCGTCCACTATACCTCCACGGGCACAATTTATTATGAAAGCTGTATCCTTCATCATATCCAATTCACGATCTGATATAAGATATCGTGTCTCTGGGGTTAATGGGACATGTATAGTTATAATATCAGATTTTTTGAGTAGTGTTTCAAGGTCAACTATTTCCACGCCCATTTCATCAGCCGTTTCTCTACTAATATATGGATCATGGACAAGCACATTCATCCCAAAGGATTTTGCACGTTTAACCACCTGTGACCCAATCCTACCCATCCCTATAACACCAAGGGTTTTGTTGTTGAGTTCTATACCCATGAATTTGCTCTTATCCCATCTACCTTCCTTCACGGACTTATCAGCTAAGTGTATTTTCCTTGCAAGTGCTAAAATTAAACCCATGGTATGTTCTGCGACTGTGATAGAAGTGGATTCAGGGGCATTTATAACCATGATACCCTTTTCAGTGGCGGCTTTAACATCGATATTATCCACGCCCACACCCGCTCTTGCGATGATCTTCAATCTTGGAGCAGCCTCTATAACTTCCCTTGTGACTTTCGTCCTACTTCTTACAATAATAGCATCAAAATCTTTTATAGTCTCTAGGAGTTCTTCAGGTGTTATATCGGTGTCAACTACAACCTCGGCCACCTTTTCAAGTTCAGCTATCCCCTTTTCATTGATTGAATCTGCAACAAGTACTCTCATATTTTCCACCTGCTAAAACTCTGATGATTGTAAAGATTAGAAAGTAAAATATAATTTTATTCTCGGAAACCTAATATATTTTACACTATATATATAGTGAGTGGGTTAGGAATATGTTTGAGGGATCCATTAAAATCGAGGATAAAAGTATACCATGTACTTCACTGGGGACAGCACCATTTGCAGGTTTAACGTATTTTGGTCATAGATCCCGCCTATACCAGATAGACCTTTATAATAACCCGGATAACATAGAGAGGATCATTAGGAGATCCTATAATTTGGGGGTTAGGGCAATACAACTCATACCCGAACCTCCAGTTATCAAGGCATTAACTGGGGCTGTTGAATCGGGTTTAGATTTCACTATCATCGGCACTATAAGGGCTGGAAGATTCCAAGAGGATCTTAAGCTCCTTTTAGATTTAGGCGCTGATGCCATTTTATTAGATGAAGAATACACTGATAAATTAGATACATGGGAATTGGCGGATCTTTTAGATTCTATAAATGAGTTAGATGTAATATGCGGCCTTATAACTGCTTTTCCACGGAATACTACAATGAAACTTCTCGATTCTGATATATTAGATCTTTTTGACATTTACATGATACCGTTAAATAAGCTTGGATATATGATGGATTTTCCCAGTTTTTTAGAAGATGAGAGGAGAGAACTGAAAGAGATGATATTGGACACTGGTAAGTTTATCATGGCACATAAAGTATTAGCTGCGGGGATATTAAAACCTGATGAGGCTTTTAAATTCTTGGAGAGCGTGGATTATATTGATATGGTTAGTATAGGTGTTGCATCCATTGAAGAAGCTGAAGAGACGTTCACTTTGCTATTTGAGTATTAATTGTATTGTTTTCTCTCGGCTATTATCTTCAAGAATTCCTTTGAGCTTTCTATTTCATCTATCTCCCAATCTTTGATTACTGGTATGCCCTCAAGGGATTCTTTAATTTTAGGATTTTTCAATATGAAAACAGCATCGGATCCCGTGATCAATGATATGTCCTTTAATGGTACGGCCATCCTCTTAAGGGTTCGGGTATCTCTATTCTTTTCAAGATCTGTGATGACTGTATCCTCGAATTTCATATCCTTGGCAAGCGCGTCAAATGGCGCTTTCTGTGTTTGGACCACGCCAAAGCCTAATTCAACAAGTTTTTCAGCCCGTTTATCAGGTCTATTCTCTATGATGTCCCTCTCAGGCTCGGGTGCTTTGAAAAGGTCAATTGAGAGTATTATCTTTATGTTTAGTATCTCTTCAAGTATCATTGCAGTCTCGGGGGAGGCTCTTACAAGGCCGTTCTCATACTTGTAAATGGTCTCCCTTGATACGTGGGCTAAATCTGCGAGATCCTTGAGTGACATATTATATTCTTCTCTGACCTCCCTTAAGGTGTCACCGTCTATCTGCACATAATATCCACCTCTGTCAGCGAAAACTTCTGGGCGATGGCCTTCTATGATCATGTTCTTCAATGTTTTGAGGGCTATGACTGGTATGCCATGTCTTTCGTATACTACATCTTCTTCAAGGTAATCTGTCTTGGATCTTAGGCCTATGATGAGAGGTGCTGCTAAGAAGGTGTAGGCAACCTTTTTTATTTCATGAGCTTGTAAACTATTAATAGAATCTATATTAACGAGTACTTTTAGTAGGAGAAGTAAGAGTTTCTTCCTTGCTAGGAGGTCAAAGCAACTTCTCTCATAGATATGGGACACTTTAAACCCGTGTGTTGCAAGTATATTGTATAGTTCCTGGAGTATTTCTTCCCTTTTCATGATGTTCAATTAAACCACCAGAGGGAGCGTGAAAAGCATGTTACACGTAGGTATCGATGATACAGATTCTCCTAGTGGAATGTGCACTACTTATATTTCATGTTTAATAATCGAGAAACTTAAGGTTTGCGGTTATGCTATAAAGGGTTATCCTAGATTGATAAGACTCAACCCCTTCGCCCCGCATAAGACGAGGGGTAATGGAGCGGTTTCATTTAAATTGGAGGTCCAAGGGGAGGATGAAATTGAAAAAGTGAAGGATTTGGTGTTATCTTTTGTATCGAAGTTTTCGGAGCTTGAAAATGATGATACAAACCCTGGGGTGGTATTTTATAAAGGTGAAATTCATGATAGTTTGAAAAAATTCGCACTCGATGCTATAAGGCGAATATTAACAATAGAAGATGCTAAGAGACTAGCCGATAAAATTGGAGCTGAAGTTTATGAATACAAAAAAGGCAGAGGTATTATAGGCGCATTAGCGGCTATAGGATGTCCTTTACCAGATAAGACCTATGAGCTCATAGCTTATCGTTCACCTGAAAATTATGGTAAAAAGAGAAAAATCGACAAGGAATCTGTTAAGAGGATGGATGAGGAGACTTATCCCGAAACATTTGACAATATTGACGATGATTATATAGCTATAGAACCTCACACTCCTTGCCCAATCCTCTATGGTATAAGGGGCGAATCCCCTGAAGTTCTTATAAGAGCTAATCGGATGATAAAAGTTGGAGAAAAAATCGAAAGATATTGTATCTTTGAAACCAACCAACATACTGATCAGCACATCCAAAAAGTTGACAGCATATCCCAGATGAAACAATTCAGCTGTTATCTTGTTTCAGGCGAAGTTAAAGATATGCCCAGGGTAATTGAAGGAGGACATGTATTCTTCACATTAAAGGATAATACCGGTGAGATAGAATGTGCAGCTTATGAACCTACCAAAGATTTCCGAAAAATAATAATGAAATTAAGACCAGGAGATAAAGTGAAAGTATTTGGGGGTATAGGAGTCCATGGAACCCTAAATATCGAAAAAATTAAAATAGAACATGTAAAACCCCAGATAGAATATGAGAACCCTATCTGTTCTTGTGGTAAAAGGATGAAATCAGCAGGAAAAAATAAAGGATTTAAATGTCCAAATTGTGGCAGAAAATTAAATGGTCAGAAAATCCCGAAGAGAATCCCAAGATCATTAAAAGAAGGATATTATGAAGTTCCAACTTGTGCAAGACGCCACCTTTCAAAACAACTCATAAGGATGGGAATAAAAGGATGCTTATAATCCCCATAATTGGAAAATCCACTTAGATTGATTATCAATCCCACCACGAAAATAGCCCCTTATCAAGGCAATACTTATATCATAATTTTCTATCAACATAATATGGGTGTGTAATTATGATTCCGAGGTGTATGAGTACGCAGCATCCTGATAATGTAAATCCACCATTCTTCGCGTCAAGTCCGCTTCTTAGCGGAGAAGATGAGATAAAAGAAGCATATTATGTGTTTTCTCATCTTGGATGTGATGAGCAAATGTGGGATTGTGAAGGTAAAGAAGTTGATAACTACGTTGTGAAAAAACTCCTTGCGAATTATAAATCATTCTTCCAAGAAAATATACTAGGAAAAGATTATAGATTAACCTTGAGGGTTCCTAATCCTACAGTAGAACGTGAAGAGGCGAAGATACTCCTCGAAACACTTGAGAGCATACCCCGTTCATATGATACAGCTACATTATTTTATGGCATGGAAGTAGCCCCAGTCTTTGAGGTTATATTACCCATGACTTCATCCAGCGCCTCGCTTAATCGCATCTACAATTACTATAAAAAGTTTGTCGTCGAAAAACAGAATTTCTCACTTGGGGACGTGACCATAAAAGAATGGATAGGAGAATTCAAACCCCAAAGCATAAATGTAATACCCCTTTTTGAAGATTATAACGGGATGCTCTCAGCATCTACTATAACCAAAGAATATTTAGATGGGAAGGACATCCACCATCAAAGGGTTTTCTTAGCACGTTCAGACCCGGCTATGAACTATGGGATGATATCCGCTGTAATACTCAATAAGATAGCCCTTCAAGATTTTGAAGAAATAGAAAAAGAAACAGGTATAAGAATGTATCCTATAATAGGGATGGGCTCGGCACCCTTCCGGGGAAACCTAGAACCATCCAATGTGGATAATGTTATGAAAGAATACCCAAGCACTTACACATTCACATTACAATCATCCTTCAAATATGACCACCCTCCACGAGAAGTTATCAAGGCCGTTGACAGACTAAAATCGAAGAAACCAAGCAAAGCACAGGAGATAGACGTCGAAATCGCGCTTGAAATCATGGAAAAATATTGTAGGGAATATCGTCGCCAAGTATTGAAACTCGCAGATATTATAAACCGGATAGCTAAATATGTTCCCAAGAGGAGGAAAAGGAAACTCCACATAGGACTTTTCGGCTATTCAAGAAGCATTGGAAAAGTTTCCCTACCAAGAGCCATAACTTTCACGGCGGCCCTCTATTCTATTGGAGTGCCACCTGAAATCCTAGGCTTTAACGCACTCTCTGATAAAGACATTGAAAACCTCCATGAAATTTACATAAACTTTGAAAAAGACATGCTCGATGCTCTCAGATACATGAACCCTCATTCACCATATTTGGAAGATGAACTTCATTGGAAGATCAAAGAACATTTCCCTGATATAGAATATGACAGAAAACACAAAAAACTAGTTGATGATATAAACAAGAGCCTATCACTCGGTCAGATAAGGGTGATCCAAACAAGGATTCTCGAAGCGGCAAGTCTAAGAAAATTTCTTGGATAAAGAAAATGTCAGTGGCTTGTATAGCGGCTTACAGTGGCTAATCTTTTTAATGACTCTTTATTTTTAAATTCCTTTTGCAAGGACGAAAGAAGTACAACCAAGAAAGCTTTTATCTTTTTTTGGGGGTAACTCCCTTTTGAGGGGATAGAAAAGGTAAATGTCGAAAAATTTAAATATCTCCAATTTTTAAATATTTTGTTAGGATGGTCCCATATAGTGTGTTCGAAACTCGAATTTGGATATAAAACCATGCATTATATAATGGCGGGGGATGGCGGAGCCGCGGATCCCGCAAACCAGCACATGAAAGTGGAGCTTGGAGCACCAGCTAAACCTTGGAAGCCCCTATCATGGGGGTAATTGGCAGTTGGAAGTGGCTTTAATCTTTTATAGTCCCGTGGGGTAGTGGCAATCCTGATGGGCTCTGGACCCATCGACAGCGGTTCGACTCCGCTCGGGACTATCCTATTATTCATTTTAGACAAGTGCTTATAGTCCCGTGGGGTAGTGGTAATCCTACCGGGCTTTGGACCCGGTGACAGCGGTTCGACTCCGCTCGGGACTATCATCCCCAATATTACTTTTTTGAAGGTTTTAAAATGGAGAGACTCCTTATAGTAGGTGTGAATACAAGGCCTGTTGCAGAGGCAGCATATGATCTTGGATTCGAGGTTTATTCTGTAAGCTATTACTGTCCAAGAGATTTTTATTCTTATCATGAAAGAAGGTGCATACTAGAACAGGAGCCCTTAAAATCTTCGGGGAGGTTCCATGAGAAATTCAAACCATCACATCTTAAAATTTTAGCTGAAGATTTTCTGGATGAGGTTGACAAGATTATAGTTTTAAGTGGAGGTTTCCCCGAGGATTTCCCTTCCCGGAAAATCCTTGGTAACAAGAAGACGCGGAAAATAGAAGACAAATACAGTTTATATAAGAAGTTGCGTGGGAAATTCAAAGTCCCAGAAACTTACAAGTTGGACGATATAAAAGAAGCATGGGAGATACAAGAACAGGAACCAGGAAAAAGATTCCTAATAAAACCTTTAATGGGGTCTGGGGGTTTTGGAGTTTCCCCCATATCAGGTTACAAGAGAAAGTTTGAGGGTCCTTTTATCTTACAAGAATTTATTGAAGGGTTGCATTTAAGTGCTTCTGTACTCTCCACTGGCAAGGATGTTATGACAATATTAACAAGCAGGCAGTTGATAGACACAAATATTAGAGGATGGGAGGATAATCTCATATATTCGGGGAATATAGTGCCCGCACCTTACCCTGAGATTAAAAAGATAGGGGAGGATGTGATTAAGGGCTTGTCTCTTCTAGGATCAAATGGTGTTGACATGGTTTTATCCCCTAATGGTTTATATGTGATTGAAGTTAATCCTCGCATACAAGGCACTTTTGAATGTGCCCAGCTTTCCCTTGGAATTAACATGTTATTTGCCCATATCCGGGCTTGTGAAGGAGAACTTGTAAACAGACCTTCGAGTAAAAGGTATACTGTAAAGAGGATAGTCTATGCCCCTTTCAGATGTCAAGTTGGCGATCTTAACCTTCCAGGGGTTTATGATATACCTTGTAGTGGTTCTATAATAGAAGCAGGTGAACCTCTGGTGACTTTGCTCAATTCTCATGAAAATCTCAATACTGTCTTGAGGAATATTAAAGTGAGTTTTGAACAAGTCATGGGGAGATTAAACGTTGTAGACTAGACAGGCACCTTTATTATACCTAGGAGTATTAATATGAATATGATGAGTCCTATTGCTATTAGTATCCTTGTGAGTATCATACCCCATGTTATTATGAGGAATATTTTAGCTCTCCTATCAGGGTCTTTGAGGTACTCTTCAATGGGGTCCTTGCTCATTGGATGTCCCCCAGGTTGTTTACGAGGAAAATATATTGGGTTGTGGTTGGAAGTTCTCTTCTTAGAATCTTAATTTCGGGATTATAAATGTGTATTTCCTCTGGTATGTTATATTCGTCTACTTCCCTTCCTATAATCTTTGAGACTATTTTAACTTCTAGTTTACCCTTTATCCTTGCACCGGAGATCGTTGCATCTATTTCTATGTATATAGGTAGCCTGAGACGTTTTTGTTCATCTTCGGGAAGTAACGAGGCTATAAATTCGAGTTCGTCTGCTTTGAACCTGTGTCTGCTCCCATCCGCCCCAATAACATGGGGTTTTTCTTCTCCTAAAAGTTCCTTGAGGGTTTTCCTCTTCCTTGGCACGTGCCTATTAAGGATGATAATTTGTTTCTTTATAATCCTTTCAGTTCTATCCATCTCATCTTTCATCACAAATATATTAATATTTTATAAAATATCAAAATATGTATGGGGGGTGTTAAAGTGGATGTTGACATTGAACAATGTAGAGAAAATGATAAAATAAAAGAACTTATAAGTACAAGCGGACTCCCGATAAAGTATATCAAGATCCTCTTGCGCTTGGCAGATGCTATATACCTTAATGCGATAAACTACAATGTCAAAATAGAGGATGGGGGGGTTTCAATCATCCTTGTTTCATCCAAAGGTGAGAATAATTTTGGAAAATTCACTACAAGTGCACTTACAAATGTATTCTACCGTATCCGAGAATTGGAGAAGGAACACGAAGACATAAACACAAAATGTATAATACATGATGACATCCTGGAAATCCAATTTAAATTTGCATAGGCTAGATAAAAATGAGGTTAGATTATTATCACCAGGTAATAAAAGAGGTTGAAGACTTGGAAATTGACACTTCCACGCCTTCAAAGTTCAGAAAAACATTAATGAAGTTGAAAAGGAAAAAGAGGATCCTTAGAAGGTTAAAAAAGAAGTTGATGGACGATATAAGGGATATTGAAGTGGATTATCTTATAAAGAGAATGGCCATCCGCCGGGAAATAGAAGATTATGAAGCGAATCCATCAATATTCAAAAGATTATTGGGAAAAGACTCCAGCACTTTAAGACTAAAGGCATTGAAGAGGATTGAAAAGGATCGAGAAGTCAAGATAAAACCTTACAATGAAATTAGAGAACAAATAAATAAGCTACTTGATGATATTGATGAGATCATAATGGAACATGCCAGCCCAGATAGCAGAATAAAAAAAGAATTCAATCCACCAGAATTTAGATAGTGGGGGAGATCAACCCCCATCAAATTGGATATTTAGTGGGTTAACTCTACGGGTAAAAGTATGAGGACACCTAGAAGGTCATTCTTTTTTATCTCCCCACTTAAAGCCGCTACAAAAGTTGCATGGTCTGCGCTTCTCTCCATGCTAATAGGTAGAGGCACCTCTTCCCCAGTTGCAATTACATGGCCTAATCCATGGGTTGCATAAGCACACAGATAGACTATATGATTGCTGGGTATCTTGATCCTCTTTATCTTGATTGGTTTTATTTCCCCTGCTTTTACCTTCACATCTTCAGCTGCAAGTATAGCCCTAAGGTGACCATAAATTTCAGCATCTATTAATCTGAAATCAACTAGTTCTTTCGCGTATTTTTCAGTTGCCCTTCTAACTTCGCCTAGTCTTGTTAATATCCTGACCATTACTCCATCTCCATGGATTCTTTAATCATCTTCAATCTTACAAAGTTCTCTCTTTCCATCTCCTCTAATCGCATTTCAATGTAGCTGACTGTATTCTGCAATCTTGGTATAATTATGTTTTCAAGGGCGTTAACCCTCCTTTTTGTGGATTCTATCTCCCCCGCGAGTAACCTTACACTTTTCTCTATCTCCCCCAATTCTACTATGAGGGCTACTGATTCCTCAAATTTCTTAGCAGCCTCGTCAAGTTTAACTGAAGTGTCTGCTAGACCATATCCTCGCTCAACCATGGATCTCTCAGTTGATTCTATCTCCACTACTGGGACAACAACACCCATTATATTCCTGGAATCTATTTCAACCTTGATAAACTCTTTAACCGCCATAGCGGCCTTGTTAACGGCCATGTCACCCATCATTATCTGTGCTTCCGTTAAATCCTCAAATGCCTCCTTCAATTTCTCTTCAACTCTTTCACGAGCTCCTCTAACCCTCTCTAGTATGTTGAAGAATTCCATGATAAGGGCGTTCCTCTTTTCCTTTAATAAGTCATATCCTTTGATAGCGAGCTTTTCTCTCTGTTTAAGTTTCAGAAGTTCCATCCTAGTAGGGTTGATCCCTTCAATTATCTCTTGCGCCAAAATTCATCCCCCCAATAAAAGGGTAAAAATGTTTTTTTGGGGTTATTCCCCTTTTGGTAAGTATTTGTCGATGTGTTCTTCGGCAACTCTCTTGAGCTCTGCACGTGGTAATATGCTTAGAAGCTCCCAGCCAAGGTTGAGAGTCTCCTCTATTGACCTGTCTTCGTCACGTCCTTGGTTTATAAACCTTTTTTCGAATTCATCAGCAAATTGTAAGTATTTACGGTCTCTGTCAGTTAATGCTTCTTCACCCACCACGGCGACTAGGTCGCGGAGGTCTCGGCCTTCTGCATATGCAGAATATAGTTGGTCTGATACTCCACTATGGTCCTCTCTGGTTCTTCCCTCTCCTATGCCGCCGCTCATGAGTCTTGATAATGATGGTAGAACATCTACTGGGGGGTATATACCTTTACGGTGTAGTTCGCGGCTGAGCACTACTTGGCCCTCTGTAATGTAACCTGTGAGGTCTGGTATTGGATGTGTGATATCGTCTTGTGGCATGACTAGAATTGGCATCTGGGTTATTGATCCTTTCTTGCCGATTATACGCCCTGCTCTTTCATAGATGCTTGCGAGGTCGGTATACATGTATCCTGGGTATCCTCTCCTACCAGGGACTTCTTCCCTTGCGGCTGATATCTCCCTTAAAGCTTCACAGTAGTTTGTCATGTCTGTTAGTATGACTAGTACGTGCATATCATGTTCAAATGCAAAGTATTCGGCTGTTGTGAGGGCCATTCTTGGTGTGATTATACGTTCGATGGCTGGGTCGTCTGCAAGGTTCATGAATACTGTTACGCGTTCGAGGGCGCCGGTTTGTTCAAAATCTCTCATGAAGTAATTGGCCTCTTCGTGTGTTATGCCCATGGCTGTGAATATGACTGCGAATTCACTCTCTTCTGTGAGAACTTTTGCTTGTCTTGCGATTTGTGCTGCCAGTTCATTGTGTGGCAATCCTGAGCCTGAAAAGATGGGTAGTTTCTGTCCTCTGACTAGTGTGTTCATTCCATCGATTGTTGATATACCTGTTTGGATGAACTCTGCGGGGAATGCTCTTGCTGATGGGTTTATTGGGTAACCGTTAATGTCAAGTTCTTTTTCTGGGATGATCTCTGGGCCGCCGTCTATGGGTTTTCCCGTACCGTCGAATATGCGGCCTAGCATGTCCATTGAAACGCCTATTTTTGCTGTTTCTCCTGTGAAGCGTATTTTGGTTGTTTCGGTGTTAAGGTCGCTTGTACCTTCAAATACTTGTACGACGGCGATGTCTTCTCGCACTTCAAGTACTTGGCCTCTTCTTTTCTCACCAGTGGGTGTTTCGATTTCGACGATTTCACCATATGCTGCTCCTTCGACTCCTTCCACTATCATTAGGGGCCCTGACACTTCACTTACTGTGGTGTATTCTCGGGTTTTAATATCTACTTTCATTTTAACACCTCATTACATTGTTGGACTATTTTTTCTTCGATTTCTTTGATTCTTTCATCGAATTCGTCTTCGGGTATGTATTTCATACGTCCGATTTCTTCTTTTACTGGTAAGTTTACTAGTTCTGCTGCGGGTGCTCCTCTTTCTAGTGCTTCTGTGGCATGTTCGTGGAATTTCATTATAGTTTTGAGCATTTTTAATTGTTTTTTTGGTGAGCAGTAGGTATCGACTTCGTGGTAGGCGTTTTGTTGGAGGAAGTCTTCACGTATCATTCTCGTGGTTTCTAGGGTTATTCTTTCTCTATCTGGTAGTGCGTCGGGTCCTACGAGTTGTACTACTTCTTGGAGTTCGGCTTCTTTTTGGAGTAGTGCCATTGCGTTGTCTCTTGTGGTTCTCCATTCTGGGTCGACGTTTTTAGCCCACCATTTTTCTATGCTGTCGATGTATAGTGAATAGCTTTGGAGCCAGTCTATGGCTGGGAAGTGTCTTTTGTCTGCAAGTGAAGCGTCAAGTGCCCAGAAAACTTTACATATTCTTAGGGTGTTCTGTGTGACGGGTTCTGAGAAGTCTCCTCCTGGTGGGGATACTGCGCCTACTATTGATACTGATGCTATTTTGTCTTCTGTTCCGGCTGTTATGACTCTGCCGGCTCTTTCATAGAATTGGGCGAGTCTTGATGCGAGGTATGCTGGGTATCCTTCTTCCCCTGGCATTTCTTCGAGTCGGCCTGAGATTTCTCTCATTGCCTCTGCCCATCTTGACGTTGAGTCTGCCATGAGGGCTACATCATATCCCATGTCCCTGAAGTATTCGGCGATGGTTATACCGGTGTATACGCAGGCTTCCCTTGCGGCTACTGGCATGTTTGAGGTGTTTGCGATGAGCACTGTCCTGTCCATGAGGGGTTTTCCTGTTTTTGGGTCTTCGAGTTCTGGGAAGTCCTTTAGTACTTCTGTCATTTCGTTACCTCTTTCTCCACATCCAACATAAACTATGATGTCGGCGTCTGCCCATTTGGCTAACTGTTGTTGGGTTACGGTTTTCCCGGATCCGAATGGTCCTGGTATTGTTGCTGTTCCACCTTTTGCCACTGGGAAGAAGGTATCCTGTGCTCTTTGACCGGTTATGAGTGGTACGTCAGGGTCTAGTTTTTTCTTGTATGGTCTTGGTCTTCTGACTGGCCATTTTTGCATCATCTGGATTTCTTCGGTGCCGGTTTCTGTTTCTACTTCTGCTATGGTGTCTAGTACTGTGTATTCTCCTTGTGGTTCTATGCTTTTCAACGTCCCTGAAATGTTCGGTGGTATCATTATTTTGTGTGTGACTGCTGAGGTTTCTTGGACTTCTCCGATAATGTCTCCGCCCTGTATTTTTTGTCCAGGTTCTGCTAGTGGTTTGAATTCCCATTTTTTGTCCTTTGGGAGTGGGGGTACGTCAACGCCTCTTTGTATGTAGTCTCCTGTGAGTATTTTGATGTTTTCTAGTGGTCTTTGTATACCATCAAAGATGGAACCGATGATCCCTGGGCCTAGTTCTACTGAGAGGGGGCCTCCTGTGCTTTCCACTGTTTCTCCTGGTTTGATCCCGGTTGTTTCTTCGTAAACTTGAACGGTGGCTGTGTCACCTTCAAGTTCGATGATTTCTCCTATTAGTTTTTCTTCACCTACTTTTACCATTTCATACATTTGGGTTCCTCTCATTCCTTCCGCGATGATAACGGGACCTGCGACTTTAATAATTTTTCCTTTCTTTATCATTTTACCAACTCTATTCCAATTACTCTTTTGATAAGCTCTCTTAGGGGTTCTACTCTTTCTTCAGAGGGACCGTATTTATCGGGTATTTCTATTATGATGGGTAGTGCGCGTGATCCGCTGGTTTCATCAATAAATTCTCTTAATTCGTCACCAATTTTTTCTGTGATTATTATAATAGAAACCTCCTTTTTTATAAGGTCTCTGATGATCTTTTCAGCTTCTTCTGGGGTTTCAACAGCATGTCCTTCTTTTATACCTGCTAACCTGAAACCTGTTACGGTGTCTGCATCTGCGACTACTGCTATTTGAGTGCTCATATTAACATCTCCTTAAGTATGGGTTCTGGGAAGGCTACTTCTCTTTTACTGCGCGCGATTACTTTGAGGTTTTTGATTTCGGCCTCTTTTCGACTGAGGAATGTTATTATTGGACCTACACCGAGGGGTCTTTTTAATGCGAAGGTTCTTGCGGTTTCATTGATGTATTTTTCCAATGCTCTCTCGAATGTGGCTAGTGATCCTGTTTCTTCATATTTTGGGAACGCTTCTGCGAGTACTGGGCCATAATCTGTGCCTTCTAATTCGCTTATCATGCCTTTTATGTTTTCTGCTTCCATGAGGTATTCTAGTTTCCATTCGGGTAATTGATAACTTTCTGGTATTATATAGGGGCTTATGTCCTCGTATTTGAGGTTGTCGGCCTTTGCACGGAGTATTATTTTGAGGTTTGTAGCGTCTATTTGCGCGCCAAAGTATGTGCGCAGTATCTCGATGTCTTCTTTTGGGATTGATATTTCCTCTAGGACTTCTAGGAGGCTTTCCATGTAGTACTTATCGAGGGCGGCTTCAAAGGGTAAGAGCATCCCTGTTTTTTCATAATCTGGGAAGGCTGATTCTAATATTGGACCATATTCTGTGTCTTCAAGGGCTGCTATTATATCCTCGACCGTTTTGAGGTCTGTTAACTTTTTTAGCTTGTCTTTTAATTCGCCGAAAGGTATTAGGAGGTCCATTGTCTCTTCTGGACTTAGACCAGTATCTTTGGCTGTTAGGAGACTTTTTATGTTTTTGATATCCCATTTTTTAGATTGTATCTCGAATACTCTCTTCAGTCTTTTTGGTGCTATTTCTGTGATTAGTTGGTAGATTTCTGCGAGTTGGCTTTCAAGGGCTTTTTCGATAGGGTACTCAT
Organism: Methanothermobacter sp.; assembly: GCA_030055615.1. Classification (NCBI taxonomy): domain Archaea; kingdom Methanobacteriati; phylum Methanobacteriota; class Methanobacteria; order Methanobacteriales; family Methanobacteriaceae; genus Methanothermobacter; species Methanothermobacter sp. Next base: position 441,817 of record JASFYN010000001.1, read on the forward strand.
CTATGTATTTTGCGTAATCTGGGAAGCCCCTCAAGTAATTTTTGAACTCTTTAAGGTTTTCAGTCTCTATGATTTCTGTGAATTGTCTGTCTGTGAATAGACGCCCCATTCTTGCTCTCACTCTTGCTGTGGGATATGCGAATGGTACAACGTCTCTGAGAAACCTTATTGTAGGTACTATTATGATGATGGCTCCTGCAGCTGCCACTATACTTATCAGCGCCTTTAACATGGTGGGGCTGTCAATCATGTATGATCTCTCCCTTTTTTAATCAAAGAGGATTTTTGCCACCTCTGAACGCAGAAACTTTTCGAACCTTGAAAGTCTCGCTTCAATTGTATTATTGACCTCTATTCTCCCATCTTTGGTCTTTACTATGGCTCCTCCAATGGTCTGTATGGCTTCGCCAAGTTCAAGGCTAGTATCTTTGCCAGTGGCTGATTTAACATCCTCTGCAATGGAATCCAAGTCCCTTATCTTTTCTTTATCATCCTCCTTGACGTGGACTATCAGTTCTCCTCCCCCAATTTCGGTGGCGGCTTCTTTTATAATATTCTTTAATGATTGGATGTATCTTTCATCTTTACTAGATGTGATTTTTTGTAATTCTTCTTCAGCCCTCTTGAATGCTTCTGTAATTACTTCTTCCCTCGCCTCTAATTCTGCCCTTCGGGCCTTCATTTTAGCCTCTGATATTAGCTGGTGGTATTGCATCCGGGCTTGTTTCCTAGCATTTTCTAGTATCTTTTCCTTTTCGATGGCTGCTCTTTTTTCACCATCTTCTATTATAGATTCTGCTTTCTTTTCGGCTTCACTGATTATTTTGTTAGCATTTTCTTGGGCCTCGGAGATTATGCTGGAGACAATTTTGTCCACTCCAGGGTCCATCTATTTAGCCTCCTCCCATAACGCCACCAACGAGCAAGAGTATTGCTATGAGGAATCCGTAGATAGCCTGTGTTTCTGGCAGGGCTGTGAATATAATGCCCCTCGCGAACATCTCGGGGTTTTCTGTGACTGCACCTACGCTGCCTGCTGCTACGTTTCCCTGGGCTATAGCTGATCCGAAACCTGCAACTCCTATGGCTAAACCTGCGCTTAGGGCTATGATACCTCCTGTTGTACCAAGTGCTTTACCGCCGCCTAGGATTCCTGAGAATACTATAACTAATATTCCTATGAGGAATCCGTAGATAGCCTGTGTTTCTGGCAGGGCTGTGAATATAATGCCCCTCGCGAACATTTCAGGTTTTTCTGCAACTGCACCTACACTTGCAGCTGCTACGTTTCCCTGGGCTATAGCTGATCCGAAACCTGCGAATGCTATAGCTATTCCAGCTCCTACAGCTGCCAAGGCTGTTCCTAATGTAATTTCAACCATTCTTTTCACCTCTCTATTTTGGTAAGTTTTCTTTCAGCACTAAATGGTGTGAATTTTCTTTTTCCTCCCATGAAGAATTGGGAGAAGAACTCCACATAATGTAGACGGAGTGAGTGGATGAACGCTCCTAGACTCTGGAATGTGTCATTGGCAATATGGCCAAATACGAATATTATGGGCGCTATGGCCACTCCAATTACTGGTATGAGGTTAGCACATATTTCTGTGACAATGTTAACTGTCATAGCCATGCCCCCTGTGGATAAACAGAGGGCTAAAAGTCTTGAATATGATAGTATGGTTCCTAGGAATCCTGAAGCGTCGATGAGTCCGAAGAGTCCATTGTAATAGACCAATAGTATGATTCCTAGTATGGCTGTGCTACCCCCAACTATTAGTAATGGGAATATGTTGAATAGCCAGCCTAGGGCAAGTAGGAGTATGCCTGCTTCGAGTATGAGCCATACTATCTGTGATCCCATGGCCTCGCGCATGTTACCCATTTTTATATTGTTTCTTGCACCAACTATAAGTCCGAAGTTTATATGTAGCACGCCCGTAACTAGAGCCATTAAGAGGACGTTTTGCGGTTCTTTAAACGCGTCTATTAATGGTATTACTGTTGGGAGGTTTATGTGGAAGAATCGTGGGAAGAAGTCGCCTAGGAATCCGTTTGTAACCATTCCTAGGATGAATGCCCATAGGCCGCATGCCATGAATATTATGCCAAAGCTTCTCATAAACTTGTTAACTTTGCCAGGGCCACGGTATAATATGAATCCGACTAGGGCATCTATTATCCCATAAAATGCGTCTGTAAGACAGAAACCAAAGAAGAATGGGAGTACTATTGCCATGAATATTGTGGGGTCATATTCGTTATATTTTGGGGGTGAGTACATTTTTATGAATGTTTCGAAGGGTTTTGCGAATCTTGGGTTTTCAAGAAGTATTGGCACTTCATCGTCAGGGTTTGGTTTTTCACGTTCAATAACGCAGTGGTCTTCACTGGACTCTTTAATTATCTTTTCGGCTTTCTCACAATCTTTGAGGGGAACCCATGCTTCTAGCATTACGGTGTTTTCTGTTTCGCCGAAGGCTGCGTATATTTCGTTTCTTTCTTTTTCGATTGTAAGTTGTTCTTTGAGTATGAGGAGTTCTTCTTCCCATTCATTTTTTATTTTTTCCACTTCTTCAATTGTGGTTTTTCTTTCTTCTTGGATTTCTTTGAGTCTTTCTCTGGATTTTTGGATCACTTCTGAGGGTTTGCCTTTGAGACCTGCTATTTCAAATCTTTCGAAATCCATTCGCCTTAGTAGGGCTGCTATAACGTCTTCATGTTCTTTTAAAGTTATTAGGAATATTTTTCTTTCGGTTGGGGGTTCTGTTTCCACGTCAAAGATCGCAAATTCGTCTGTTATCTCTTTTATCTTCTCAGGCGCCCTTTTGAACTTTTCGATAGGCATTTTCCCTACTAGGGCTGTTATGTACTTAGATTCTTCTATATCGGTAAAATCAATATCAAAGTCGATTAGTTTCTCCCAGAGACTAATAGTAGATTCTAAATCTCCTTTTTCCGCGTCTAATTGGTTTAACTTACTTTCTAAGGATTTTATCCTCGTTTCGACCTTTGATAATTCCTCTTCTGCTTTCTTTATTAATGTTTCTGAATCTAATTCTTCTACTTTCTTCTTTTTTGGGATTGGTGGATTAAGAAATTCTTTTATAACCTCTTTCATCTTCTTTTTCTTGGTTATTAATGTGTTCATGAAATCTATTATGCCAGTTGTTCTCATTAGGAGAGATGCTATCCTAGTAGTTTGAGGTGTGGGTTTTGAAGGTTTTAATAGTTGGGCCCATTGTGGGTCTTCTTGTATACGCTCTGATATGTTGTCTATTTGTGTTATTCCTTCTTCGTGCAAGGATCGGATCACAGGGTCGGTATATTTTTCGAAGGTTATAATTTTAAGTTTGCGCATCCTTGCTGGTAGAAACATTTTACTCAACTCTAAATTATTGTTTTTAAAATAAGTTCTGCTGCTTCATCAATTTTATCCATGGCCTTGGATTTTAAGATCTCTGTTTTTCTTTTAGCTTCACTTGAAATTTCTGTCGCTTCTTCTCTAGCTCTTGCCCTTGATTCATATATCATGGCCTCTGCTTCGTCTTCAGCCTCTCTTTTGGCATTTTCTATGATCTCCAGAGCTTTAACCCTAGCGTCTTCAATCATCTGGGATGATTTATCCTTTGACTCTTGTATTAGCCTGTTAGCATCATTTTCAGCCTTTTTTATCACCATGATAGCTTCTGCGATTGTTGCCATTTAAACCACCCTTTGTATAGTGAAAGGTCTATTTTATGAGTATATTTATCTTTTACTATTTCCTTCCTCTTCAATAACAATTTCATAAATTTTATGAGTAATCACTAAAGGAATTTCATCCTTTCATTATCCTATCTGGTTTTCTTCCATGATATTCTATGTCCCCAAGGTTCAAGGTTTTTCTGAAAGGTTTCTCTTCCGCCCTTTCCTCATCTATATGGGCTATTAACCCTGGTAATCTCCCTATCATGAATATGCCTGTCCCAATTTCCCAATGGAATCCCAAATCTGACAATATTGCCGCGTTAGCACCATCAATATTCATATTAATATTCTTCAACCGATTTAAAAGCTTTTCTATTTCCAATGCTAACTGTACATGTTTCCCTATGCATTTATATTCTTTCGCTAACTCCAATATCCTAGCAGCCCTGGGATCTCTGCTATGGTACCTATGGCCAAAACCAGGTATCTTCTCATCCTTTTCTAAATAATCATAGACGATTTCCCTTGCAAGTTGAGAAACTTCACCATCATCTTTTATAGTTTCTTGGAGGAGTTTCATACATTCTTGGATAGCCCCGGCATGTTCCTTCCCAAAGGCTAAAAGTCCAGCTGCTGCAGATGCATGTAAAGGAGAACCTGTGGATGCTGCTAGACGAGCAATCTGCGTGCTAGGGGGGGTAACACCATGATCACAGAAAGATACGAGTATGGCGTCAAGCATCTTGGATTCATCCTTGGAAGGTAAATTACCCCTCAATAATAAGAAGACAATATCAGCAAATGAAACATTACCAATCAAATCTTCCTGGAAATATCCGCGCGTAACTATGAAATTCTCTTCAATCCAACTAATACTGGTCTTCCAGCGAGAGACATTAATATCAAATATTTTTTCAAGCGATTTTTTCTCTATTGCCATTGGTAACACCTCATAATGTTATGGTCGCCCTTCTTGGCTCTGCACAGCAAGAGAGCCTCATAGAAACTATCCTAACTCCACTGGCTCTTTGGGGTCCGATTTTAACAAAAGATCCCAAGGCTGTTACGGATCCTCCGAGTCCTAGACTACCCACACCAGTTCTATTAAGAGCTTCTGTTAAATATTCTTCGATTTTTGATTGTTTGTCAAGGTTCCCATTGGCCATAGCCTTAAGCATGAGAGAAGTGGCCTCAAAATGAGTTCTTCCAATGCCAATAGTTGGGATGCAAGGGGTGCATCCTAACATTGGAGTCTCTGTTTTCATCCATGTTAGAACTTCTTCAAATAGTTTTCTGTTATCATGACGATGGAAAACTCTATATGTACGGGCGCGTATTTCAGGCCCTCCACCTAACATTAGAATATGGATTTTTATGGTGTCCTCGTTTATTGTGTCTATTATAAAAGATGGAGGTATTACCATTGAAGGATCTTCATATAGGCCTTTGCTCTGCTCTATACGTTGAATTTCATCTCCTTTCGCTGCCATGGGCCTTCCGGGCAATTCTTTTAATCCTTCTTTTATCCCTTTTTTGATTTGGACTAAGAGTTCATTGGGTGGTGTGATTTTTTCTCCTATTTCGAGGATAACATGTGGGATTCCGGTGTCGTCACAGAGTGGTCTTTTTTCTTTTCTTGCTATTTTTTCATTTTCTAGGATTAGTTTGAGCACCCAAGCTGCATTTTCATCTTCTTCTATTCTAAGGGCTCTTTTGTATGCTCTTCTGATGTCACTTGTATAACTTGTACTGGCTTTTATGAGGGCTTTCTTCACTCTTGTGACAAGGTTCATTTAATCACCGGTATTGCGAGGTCTGCACTGCCCTTTGGGGAGGCTTGTGCCTCTGGGTAATATTTTTCTATCATTGATTGTACGAGTTTTACTTGTCTTATTCTTTCTTTTGCTTCTGTTTTTGTGGTGTCCCACCCATGTTTTTTCGCGATTGAGCCTCCTGTTTTGAGGTAGACTGGGGCGGCATAACGTATCATATCTGGCACTTCATAGTGTCTTATAAAACCACCGGAGGATTCTGGATTCTCTGTATGTAAATCTATCGGTATTTTTATGGTGTTTCTGATGGAAGCTAGCATGGGTATTTGGAGGTCTCTCACGGGGTTGAATGAGTCTGCTCCAATCTTTTCTAATAGTAGGGCGGATGCTGGGTTGCCATGTCCGCAATGTGCCGAAACTTTAAAGTGAAGATCCGTGGGGAGGTGGCCTGATTTTCTCATTTTGTTGAGCACCCATAGCATCCCTTCGTCATATACTACTATGCCTTTTACTCCTAGGCTGGTGGCTCTCTTAACATCTTCTAGGGCGTATAATAGGTTTTCGTAGCCCCGAAGACGATATCCTATCCTCGAACCTTCCTTTGTTTTCGCGGTTGCACTTGTATCATAGGTTGCCCTGGGTCCTACGCTTAAGAATAGTTCTAGTTTGGCATCTGCTGCGATTTCGACCATTTCTTGGATTTCTTGGTCTGTGAGTAACATTATACCCTTTGTTTGGGTTACTCTGTGGATTGTTATGTCATATTCTTCAAGGGCGTTTATGAGGGCTCTGAGGGCTGAAGGATTTTGTATTCCTGGGACTTCGAAGCGGTATTGTGAACCGTCGTTAAATGTTTTTTCTGATTCCTTGAGGGGGTAACCGCTCTTTATGCCGAGATTTTCTAGGAATTTTCTATTATTCATGACGGTTTCCTCCTTAGGCCTAAGTTGTTCATTAAGTCGTTTATGGTGGTTGATTCCATTTCATCTATGATCTTTAATTTTTTGGTTTCGTATCTACTGTTAAGGATTTTAAACTTTTTCAGGATATCTTCTCTTGTAAAAGGGTGTTCTGGCTCTCCTTGGGCTAATATACTTGAAGATTCTAAATTCTTATTTTTCAATTTTAAAATGACCTTTGAGGGTCTTTTTTCCGGATAAAGAGAGTCCATTTTCCTGTCCGTTTCTATTTTGATTTTCTGGGCGAGTTTTCGGGCGTTTTTGGATCTTTTCATGTTCTCTAATCGCAGATCCCCGTTTAATAGGAATAGTGCAAGTGAGAATGGTAAACTCTGTCTTATAGATTCTATGTTCTCTGGTTTGTAATTGTCATGTTCTGCTGCTATCTTATATGTTTTGACGATTATTTCATCCACAATATCTTCATCGAGGGATTTTATTTTTAGAGAATGGAGTATCTTTGCAGCTGAATCTATGGTGGAATGGAGATGCCTGCAAATAGGATATTTCTTCATATAAACTTGTTGGATATGGAACTTGCCCAGTTCCAATTTAGTATCATGTTTTGGGCTCATGGCGTTCAGGAGGCCCTCATCACCTTCTATTATGGTATCTGCTCCAGTGAATCCTTCGCATGCGAGCAGGGCGGAAATTATGCCAGATTGGGCCGCTCTACCTGCATGTAAATGTTTTCCCATGCTACCTTTATGATCAGATTCAAGAAGCCCTGCAGCTTGAGTACCTGCCAATCCTATACAATTCAATGTTTGCTTTTTATCTAAATTGAGGATCTTTGCACTAGCTGCGGCTGCTCCGATTGTTCCACATGTACCTGTGGAATGGAATCCTCTGTTACGATGATATGGGTTTATCATGACCCCTAGAGCTATACATATCTCATAGCCGATTATAATAGCTGTGAGAAATTTGTCCCCTGTGGCGTTTTTTTCTTCTGCTAATGCGAGTGCTGCTGGTATAACAGATGCTCCGGGGTGTAGATGGGCTGCCCTGTGGCCATCGTCCAAGTCGAGGCTATGAGCAAATATGCCATTAATTAGGCTAGCGTTTAATGGGTCCCCACAACCATGACCTATAATAGTCGCTTTACCATGGGATATAAAGGGTTCTAGGGCTTTCAATGCTAAAAGTCCGCTTTTTTCTTTTGATCCTCTTAATGAAACTCCGAGAAAGTCTAGAAAACATAATCTGGCCTTTTCTATAACTTCTAGGGGTATGTCATCATATTCTATCGATACTATAAAATCAGCGATTTCCCTTGTTATCATTAAAAGGATGATATTCCAACCAGACCCATATAAATATTATATAATATCCAAAGACGGGCTTTTCTGATTTATTCTTTTTCCAGGAGGAGACATTTTTTTGAAGGGTAGGGAAAAACTTATTTACAGTCCTCTAATTATCCTTTTGTGAGGGGATCCCATGGGGGGCAGATTATGATCTGAATAATATCTGGCAATTTATGAACTGTAAGGAGATGGGAGTTGCTAGGCAGTGGATGAGGTTGAGAAAGTGAAGTGAACCTTGGAAGTCTTTTGCTGTCATTTGAGTCGAGTGGTTAACATGTCACATGTACTATGGCAGCTACTTTTTTTCCTTCTTCTCTTAACTGGTTATATTTTTCTACAGCTTTACATGTTGGCAATACTCTGACATCAATTTCTATGCTAATTTCACCCAATTCTAGGGCACCATGGACTCCTGACCCGACAATTATAACCTCTGGTTTTTCATCGAGTAAAGGTTCAATTTCTTCTTGGGCTAGGATATGTGAAGTGCCATATTTTTTCCTTGAAATTTCCTTTTTTCTTGGTGTTACACTCCCATCTACATGCACTATGATGTCATGATTGTATTCTTTTTCATCATAATTTACCATGCCAAATTTACAATCCTGGAACATTTTAATCACTTTTTCCTTCTACATTTGAATATTACGGTGCCACCGTTTGTATAGGGCTTTCCAGGGTCTACACATTGCATATATGCATTTTCAGGGTCATCTTCTCTGGTAAGTCCAAGTTCAACTGGGCACCAATCCCTTTCAAGTATAGTGGTATAATGTAGTATGGTGGATAGTGCATGGGTGCAAAGTGCATCTGTCTCATCTAGGAGTATTTGGGGATCATCTACAACAATCTTATCACCTTCTTTATAAACTGGACATTCCCCTTTTATTTTATGAACTATTATCTCTAACACCTAACCCCCCCGGTCTCCATGGAATCCTAGTATATTCACAGACTAAAATTTATTTCTTTTTTAGCATTTTTATAATTTCACTGTTATATTCTTCAATCCTTTCAAGTCTTTTTTTGAAATTCTCCGATCTTTTCCTCAAACTTCTTTAACTGTATCTTCTCTCTTCTATGATCTTATCTTGCTCTTCTCTAAATTTTTCGATGAGTGTGGAGGTTGCTGATACTGTTATAAGACTTGTAGCTACAATTGCACTTAACATTATCATGGCACCTATAAGGCGGTCGAGAACAGTTACTGGTATGATGTCACCGTATCCAACTGTTGTAAGGGTTTGGAGTACATACCATAGGGAATCTTCATATGTATTAACACCTGGGTTAATAGGAAATTCTTCTATAAAAAATAGGATTGTGAATACTAATATGAACAGCCTCAGACCATAAGCTAATCGGCTCTTTTTAACAAATTCATTAACAGAAGCGGCGAGCTCTTTTACGGCGAAAAATAATCCGAAAACCTTTAATAGATTCAATAACTTTAGGATAAAAGAAGTGGGTTCAAAGCCTAGAATATATACGCCAATAAAATGGTATGGGGACAATGAAGGCGTTCCAATTGATGATTTTATGTTTCAAACGGGACAGGTAATCGATTGCTAATACTATGCTTGTCACAAGGTCAAATATGATTATATTAGAGAATGTCACATGTTTCAATGGCAAGAATATGCTTATTAGGATGAGGAATCCATCAAGGATTATTAGGACGAGTATTATTACTGTGGGAGCAAGCTAAGCTTTTCTTGGATTTTATCCATCACATACAACTCCCAAGAAGAAAAATCCCAATATGGGGGGTAATACAGAATTAATGTATGTCTTATTCCCCCCATATGAAACATCTATGCTTTTTTGAGAACTTCATCAGGTTTTAAAATGCTAATGCCAGTGTTTTCCCCAACTACCTCTATTTGCACTATCCACTCTGGATTGTTCTCATCCCTTTTAAGGGTTAGTCTATCAATTAAAAGCTCTGAAAGATCCTCGATTATCTCTTGCGGGGTTTTTATGTACCTTCTGCCCCTGAGGTCGCATATGACTTTGAATGAATCTCCAGGTTTGGTTTTTTCCTTTGCAAGTGCAAGTGCCTTCTCTAGGATGCTATCTTTTCTTGTTCTGACCACGAGTTCAATGGGCACTACCTTTGATATTACTGTCGTAGGCGAATTTTCAAGAATCTTCACAGCCTCTTTTGGATCCATTGCAAGATCGATTAAAATTACATTAGGAAACTCACAATCTTTAATGTTAAGTGGAGATTCATAATCTTGAAGTGCAAGTTCGAGCTCTTCCATCCCTATAAGCTCCTCACCCCCAATTCCGCCTTTCTGGCCACATACAGTTACAAGAAGGTTAAAATATTCTGGAATTTTCATTACTTCACCCCCTACAAGTAAAAGGATGAAATTCACCCTTTTATCTTTTTCACAAAAATTATTGGTGCATACTAGGTATAATCCTTTTTTTCGGGTGTAAAATTTGCATTTGTTAACCCATTGGCAATTAGCACAAATTTCTTCTAAGGTTTTGAAGTCTATCTTTTTGATTAGCGAACGCAGTTCATGGTAGTCTCTGGTTTCGTTAACATCAAGGTTTAAGTGTTTGAGTAGTCTCTCATCTTTGGCTTTTAGGTTCTCATCCCCTTCACATTTATCTTTATTTGGGCACATCCTACAGATTTCATCAACCTCATTTACTACTGTAACTTGGATGCTGGGATCTTCTTTTAGGATTTTTATGATACCCCTAAGGTTTTCTGTGAATATTCTATTGTATCCATACCCTTGGAAGCCCTCTATACATAGAAGGTGGTGTGCCCTGATCTGAAATCCAGGGCAACTATTTGACGTCAACCTCTTCACCATAGGCTTCCTTGGGGGTTATGGCCTTTGTAAGTGCGGATGCACCTGTTATCTTGATAAAGTCTCCTATGATGAATGGTAAAAGGCCCATAACGAGGAGATCCCATAGGGATGGGATGTACCCCTTTGTTGTGTAAACCCAGAAACCCAAGACAAGGAGTCCAGGCACATAAATGAGTACGAAGTTTGCAAAAAGCATCAGACCAAACATGGGCATGAAATTCCTCGAACTTACATATTTATCGACGAAGTGGCCCAGGAAGAGTGCTGCTATTATGAAGCCTATTAAGTATCCTCCAGTGGCTCCTAGGATGATAGTATAACCACCTTTCATGCCAGCGAACCATGGTATCCCAGCCACGCCAAGTATTACATAGATTAGTTGACTGAACCCACCCCAATATCTCCCTAGGAGTATCCCTGAAATTAAAACTGCGAATGTTTGGGCAGTTACAGGTACTGGTGTCCATGGTAGTGGGATTACGATCTGGGCCATTAAGCCAGTTAAACAAGCCATGAAGAATGCCATAATAGATTTGTTAACGAAAGATTGGTTGCTTCTCCATTTGAATAACATGTAACGTTTCTTGTAATAGCTTTCCAGGTTCACATTAAATCCTCCATTGGGGCTGGTTGATCAACTATCTGTTTTATGATCAGCTTTTTATAAAAATTTTACCATAGGCTTCAATAATTTTGGTATTATAGAATATGAAAAAATTCTTATGAATATTTTGGGGGGCTATTTTAAGTAGGTTAGTAATTTTTTTATGAGGTTTAGTATTTTCTCATCTGCTAATCTATAATGTATCCATACGCCCTCTTTTCTCCATTTAAGGATCCCAGCATTCTTAAGTATGTTCAGATGATGAGATATTGTTGGTTGCGGCCTTTCAAAGGCTTCTATTATTTCACATACACAACGTTCTCCATATTGGAGGAGATATAATATTTTAAGTCTTGTGGGATCAGCTAGAGCTTTTATAATGGAAGCTTCTTTTTCGAGTTTTTCATCATCTGGAATTTTTGACAGAACCTTTTTAAGTTCCTTAACTTGTTCATCTGTTGGTCTTTTATGTTTCATGGGATTTCTTTATTTTTTTGATCGGACAACAAGTACTGGGACTCGAGCATTTCTCACAATCTTTTCTGACACGCTCCCCAATACGATTCTTTCTAGAGCGTGTTTACCTGAAAATCCGACAACGATAAGGTCAACGTCCTCGTCTTCGGCTACTTGAAGGATTGCATCCGCAGCCTTTCCTTCAACATTCTTCAAAGTGAACTTTATAGGGGACCCTTTTTCTTCTATCATGTCGTTGACGTCTTGTAGGGCTTTTTCCGATTCTTCCTTGAAAAGTTGGATCACTTTACGTGTTAAGTCTTCAACTGGAAGCTTTTCGAGGGAATATGTTTCAGTTACTGCTAGGACAATTAGATCAGCATTATTCTGTTCGGCAATTTTAATGGCATGCTCTGCCGCGATCTTGGAACATTTGGATCCATCTGTGGCCAATAATATTTTCTTGTACAAATTTTATATCTCCTTATATAATTTTTTTGAGGGGGTTAGTTATACTCATATTATTTAGGGGTCAAAACTTGGAATATTATAAGCCTTTCTAGTTCTCATCGGAGCTTAATAGCATTATTCAATTGAAAGCATTTTCATATTCTGCCTTTTAATTTCTTTTGACAATCGTAGCAGTATTCTGTGTCCCTGTTAGTCCTGAAAACTTTCCCGCACCCTTTACATATTACTTTTTTTAGGGTTGAGGCTTTCTTTTCGAGTATTCCTGTCATGCATGCGCATCCACCAGTTGTCATGGCTTTGATTTTGGCTTCGAAACCTTTTTCTTCTTTTGCCATTGGGGCCTCACCACCTATGATAATAGGTTCTTTATCTCCTCTTTGGACGCTACTCTGCCCATAATCTTTATTTTACCATCTATTGCAAGTGCAGGCAGGGCTGTTATACCAGATTCTAATATTGCATCCATATCCTCTATTTTTTCGATTTTTGCATCTATTCCAAGATCATTTATGGCCTCTTTAACATTTTTCTCGAGCATTTCACAATTTGCGCATCCTACACCATATATTCTTAGTTTCATACAATTTTCACCTCATCCTATGATGAAATTGAATACATAACCTGTTATTATTATGGAAATTGCGAGTATGCCTATAAATAGGCCGAGGAGTTTTGGTTTCATAACCTTCCTTAGTATTATCATCTCCGGAAGGGAGAGTGCTGTTATTGACATCATAAGTGCTAGTGCTGTTCCTGTGGCCATACCTTTCTCTATTAAGGCTGATATTAAAGGTATGGTGCCTGCGGCATTTGAATATAATGGTACTCCTATCAAGACAGCTATTGGGACTGCTAAGATGCTTTTTTGGCCGGCATATTGTATTAGGAAGTCTTGTGGCACGTATCCATGGATCCATCCGCCTATGGCGATAGCTATGATAATATAAGGTATTACTCTTTTTAGAATGTCTTTTGTTTCATTTTTTGCTATTATGTATCTCTCTTTTAATTTAGGATTTGGTGTTTCAACTCCTGGATTTCCAAGTTTCTTCATCTTCTCAAGTGTCTCGTAAACGTAATCTTCGAGTTGAGTTTCTAGTTTTAATTTTCCTATGATTATTCCACTTATTATGGCTATGATGAGACCAGATATTATGTATATTGTTGTTATTTCCCATCCAACTAAACCTAGTAGGAGTATTACCGCCACTTCGTTTATCATGGGTGAGGATATGAGGAACGAAAATGTTGCACCAAGGGGTACTCCTGCTTCGACGAATCCTATGAATAATGGTACCGCTGAACATGAACAGAATGGTGTGATTATACCTACAAGGGCCGCTGTTATATTCCCAGTGTATTCATGTCTTTTTTCCAAGGTTTTCCTAACTTTATGTGGGGGTATATAAGTTCTGATAAATGATATGGTGAATATTAAAATTGTGAGGAGTATGCATATTTTTATGGTGTCGTATATGAAGAAGTTTACTGCACTGCCAAGGTGTGATGTTGGTGTAAGTCCCAGGAGCTTATAGGTTATGTAATCAGCGAGTTCTTGTAATACCATAAAGCACCTCCACTAATATATTTAAATTTATTAATATATTGTCATATATAAACTTTGCTCTTCTAAAAAAACCCATGGATTAATAAAAGGAATAACAAAGTGTATAGTTTTTTTATAATAGTTTGGCCTTGTCATAAAGGTTTTTGAGTGTTCCCATATCTACACTCGTATATATTTGTGTTGTTGAAAGGTTTGCGTGTCCGAGGAGTTGTTGTATGGCTCTTATGTCAACCCCGTTTTTTAGTAGATGTGTTGCGAATGAATGTCTTAGGATGTGTGGTGTCACCTTTTTCTTTATCCCTGCTTTTTTTGCATAATTTTTTATTGTTATCTGGATATAGCGTGCTGTTAGCGGTTTTCCGAATCGATTTAGGAATAAGTATTCGCTTTTTTGGGTTCTTTCGCTGAGGTACTCTTCGATTAGTTTTTTTGTTTTTTGGTCGAATAGCACTATGCGGTCTTTGTTGCCTTTACCCTTTATGCGTATGGTCCTATCTTTTAGGTCGATATCATTTACTTTCAGGGATACGAGTTCTGAAACTCTTAATCCTGAAGAATAAAGCAGGGATAATATAACTTTGTCTCTTGTTCTCGTGAATTTTCGCTGTTTGTTATCAACATCTACTGCTTCTATTAATCTTTTCACTTCATCTTCATTTAATGATTTGGGGAGTGATTTCGCCCTTTTTGGGGTTTTAACATCCTTTAGGTGGTCCATTTTGTGGAATTCGAAGAATTTTTTAACAACGATAGTTACAAGGTATATGTAATTTTGAGATACATTTTTCTCCCTTTTCAAGTATCTTATATATTTCTTAAATGATCTTAGAATGTTTTTATCTGAATCTTCTTCAATTAAGAACCTGTGGAAATTGTCTAAAATGGATTTATAAGTTTTTATGGTGTTTGGGGAATAATTTCTAATTTCTAGGTCGATTAGATAATCTTCTATCATTTCAGGGAAGTCTTTGAGGATATTTTGTGGGCCACTTGTAGTTTTCATATTCAAGTTCCCCTTTGATCGTCTGTGCGGATCCGGTTTGGAAAATTACATGTAGCTTCGGTCTATGTTTTCATGGTGTCCTTGGAATTTGTGTATGTGTTGGGAACTTGTGAGATCCTTTTGGAGCGCGTTTTCATAGCTTTTGTATTTTCTTATTATTTGTTCTTCTACTGGGATGGCCTTTTTTATGGCGGCTTCTACATGTTTGCTTGTTATGTATTCGCTTCCTTCCATTACTGCAAGGTCGCCTGCCATTCTCACCACCCCACCAAGGTCTCTGAGTCTGAGTGTTAATGAATCTTCCATGTCGTCAATAACCCTTGCACGTTTCCTCGCCTCTTCTATTATGAGTTCGATCGCGTCTACTTTTGCTGGAGGGATTTTACCATCTATTTCTATTTCTTGTGCTACGAATTGTGCTAGTTTCGCCCTGTTTTCTGGAGTATCTGGCATTGTCGTGTTCATGAGTATCTCATAGCCCTCACCTTGTATCCTTGATCTGAGGGGTGGTAATATATATTGTAGGTCTGTGATGTTGCATGCTCCTATAAATATGAAATCGCATGGGACATTTTCAACTCTAACGGAGCTCCCGGCACTTTGGGGGTTTCTTCCGATGATTGGGAATGTTTTGTCTTGCATTGCAGTTAGTATGTATCTTTGTAGGCTTGCGATGTGGACTATTTCATCTATGAATAGGACTCCTTCGTGTGCTTCGTGGATGGCGCCTGGCACCACTCTCTCATAGGGTTGTGATCCAAGGTCTGGGTGCCCCCCATAAGGGTCGTGTCTAACATCCCCTAGGAGTTCTGTTTCGCTGGCTCCTGTTGCTTGGATGAACGTTTTCCGCTCTAATGGGACTATTACATTTCTTGGCTTTTCTTCTACCATTTGCCTTCTCTTTTCTAATGCTCTTTGGTCGAGTACTTTTATTTCATCTCCGCCTACTCTTTCGTAGATGACTACTTCCTCTACGCCATTTATTATCCTTGTTGTTGTAACTCTCTTTTGGGGGACTTTGAGATTGTTTGAATTCATCTCGAACATTCCCAGTAGATCCCCAAGGTGTTTTCGTCTGGCGTTGATGTGGGCGAATTTTTCCCCTCCACATTTAGGGCATATGCTAGTATATGCGCTGCTGTATTCTCCACAGTGGATGCACTTGAATCCTAGCCTCTCAGCCACGGCATCTGGAGCGCTTTGAGGGTCTATTAACTCCCCCTCGGCCATTTCCATTTCTAAAAGTTCTTTTTCTATCTCTTTTCGGGTTCTGACTTCTACGAATGGTCTTTCGGGTTGTTCTGGGTTGTGTACGACTATTATCTCTTCAGATGGTTTGGGGAGATGACAAGAGATTGCTTGTGCAAGGAGTGATTTACCTATGCCCGGGGGGCCGACGAGTAATAGGTTTCTTTTCTGTTTCGCGGCAATTTTAATCATTGGCATTATATTGTCGTGGCCTATGACTCTTTCTAGAGGATCTTCTGGTATTTTTATATCATCTGTACTTTCAATATCATCTAGGGTTTCCTTTCGCATGTCAACATACATTTTAAATCCTTCAATTATTTGTTATTATTTTGATGTTTTGGGGTTTTTTCACGACTTCGCCACTTCTTATTGCTACTAGATATTTTATTCCCTTTTCGTATGATATGTCAACTAGACGTTGCGTTACCACGCCATCGAATACTATTGCATATGGGTGGTTGTTGACATTTTTTAATTCGTCATAAAGGTTTTCGACTCTAACTTCTTTTAGGATGTTGAGGGCATCATCTAGGATTTCCGCGTTGCCTGAGCCTTCTAGTTCGTTGAGTATATTTTTTAATAGTACCATTTTGTCTTCTGTTTTTTTGCTTTTCGCTGGCATGCCTAGTTCGTGGTAGATTTGTTCTACTGGGACTTTGTTTCTGAGGGCGACCATTATCTCGTCTTTTCCAAGTTCTTCTACTTCTTTTCCCTTGGGGGCTCTTGTAACATAGTCGATGTCTGCTACTTGTAGGAGTTCTTTTAGGATGAGTTCTCCGCCCCTGTCACCATCTACGAAGGCTGTTGCTGTTTTTTTGCGGGTGAGTTCTGCGACGGTTTTGGGTATGTTCACGCCTTCGACTGCGATTGCATTTTTTATGCCATGTTTTAGGAGGTTTAGGACGTCTGATCTTCCTTCCACGACTAGGATTGCGTCTGATGTGGCTACGTTGGGGCCTGCTGGCAGTTTTTCCTCACCGTATTCTGTTATTTCATGGACTCTCATGGCCTCTTTCACTTCTTCTATCATCTTGATACTTTCTGGTGCCACTTCTTCCATCATGCTGGCATATATTTCCTTTGCACGTTCAACTACTTTTTTTCTTTTCACTGCTCTGACGTCTTCGACCTTTGTAACTTGTATGTAGGCTTCGCATGGTCCTACTCTGTTTATTGTTTCTAGTGATGCTGCTAGTATGGCTGTTTCGACTCTGTCTAGGCTTGATGGTATTACTATTTCTCCTTTTGATTTACCGCCTCTTGATGTTATGTTGACTTTAATTCTTCCTATTCTTCCTGTTTTTTGCAGTTCTCTAAGGTCTAGGTCGTTGCTTAGTAATCCTTCTGTTTGTCCGAATATCGCACCTACTACATCTGGTTTTTCAACAATCCCGTTAGCGTTAATTTGAGCGTGAATAAGATATTTAGTTGTGCTTATTTCCTCTTTTCCCATAATAATCCCCCTATGAGTTTATTAGTGGTTAGAAGATGGAGGTTTGGAAAGGGTATGGGGAGATCTCCATCTCTAGTCTTTGTATGTATTTGGGAAGACTTTGTATGTCTTTTATGTATTTTCTTGTCATCCCCATTATCCTTTTGCGAATCTGTAAATTCGGGTAACAGCCTAGGCTCTCTAATTCTCTCCGGAGTCTCTTCGCCAGTTGGTTACCCTTCCTATCAAAATCCGTGAGAATTATCACCATTGATGATGATCTGGCAACTGAATCAGCAATTTCGGATAAATTTGATGATGACCCTGAAACTTTTACGAATTTTCCATGGATTCCAAGTTCTTGAAGAGCTTCTTCATCTCTTTTCCCTTCTATCAGAATTGGTATCCCTTGTTCACTGCAATATCGAAGTTCCTCTAGTTCTTCGTTCAAGCGCTGTAATCTTCCCAGTGTCATGTTAAAACCTTTAATAACCATTAGTATCTATATTATATAACATACTAATATATAAATCTAAAGAATAGGCCAGCGCCAATCCCATAGTTGGACTATAAACTTTAAATATCCCTTCAGTTAATAGAGAAAATTAGGGAAAAGATAATAAATTTTTGGAGGAAAATAAGGTGGCGAAGGGGCTTATTAGGATCGTTTTGGACATACTAAAACCCCATGATCCTATAATCCCATATTACGCGATATACTTAAGCGAGCTTAAAGGTGTTGAGGGTGTTAACATAACCCTCATGGAAATTGACAAGGAGACAGAGAACATTAAAGTAACTATACAAGGGAACGACTTAGATTTTGAGGAGATAACAGAGGCCATTGAAAAGTATGGTGGATCAATACACAGTGTAGATGAGGTAGTGGCCGGTAAAATCATGGTGGAAGAGGTTACAACACCACAGGATTGATCCTATGAAGATAGAGGGTAAGATATCACCTAAGAAACTTCTTGAAAATTTTACTGGTGAAAAGGCTCCCCTTTTTAGATTTTCAACACCTCAAATTTCTGATGCTCTTCATGAGATCTCTGGTTATAATGGTGCTATACATTCCTTGAGGCCATTGAATAATAGGAAAATCTTTGGACCTATAGTAACGGCGAAGACAAAAGATTATGATTGGGGGACGTCAGTTAAGGCCATTGACCATGCAAGTAAATCAGAGGTTATATTTATAATGGCTGAGGGAGATGATAATGCAGTGTGGGGTGAATTAACATCTAAAACTGCTGAGAAAAAGAAGATTGCTGGTACGATCATATATGGGGCTTGTAGGGATCTTGATGCTATCAGTAAATTGGATTTTCCTGTTTTTTCAAAGAAGGTTGTCCCAAATGCTGGGAAACCTCTAGCCTTGGGTGAGGTGAATATTGAATTGGAATGTGAAGGTGTGAAGGTCAGGCCTGGTGATTATGTTTTTGGTGATGATTCTGGTATAGTGATAGTCCCCCAAGAACTCCTAGATATTGTGATGGAAAGGGCTTTAAGGATAAAGGATAAGGAATCTGATATAAGAAGGCGAATAGAGGATGGAGTTCCACTTTCAAAGATCCTTGGTTTGAAATAGCCCTCATGGGAAGTTTAGAGGATGGAAGAGGGTCAAAGCATTTTTGATTACATAAGAGAGCATAAAAAGACGATTATATTATCATTTTTGGTTGTTGCGATTTTAATATTCATTCTAGGTTTATTTGCCGGTTTTGAGGGGATACTTTTTGCCTTGGAGGGGACTGATCCGTATTTTTTGGTTTTGAATTTTGTGTTTGAGGGCATGATACTTGTTTTGTGGACTTTTCGTTGGCGGTTGATACTTAACCTTGTGGATGAGTCTCCTAAATTTTCTTCTTTATTTCTCATGTTACTTGCAAGCATTTTTGGAAATAATATAACACCAGGGGCTGCTGGGGGTGAACCTTTGAGGGCTTATCTTCTCTTTGAACTTAGAGGAACGCCTTTTGAGGTAGGTTTCGCGTCCTCAACTGCGGATAGAGTGTTTGAATTCATGCCATTTGCTATAATATCTTTACTTTCAGCTATTCTTATCATGACATGGGAAGTTTCTATTTGGACTCGTTTCATAGTGAGTTTCCTTATAATATTTACCATAGTAGTTTTTTCAGTGGCGATTTATGCTGGAGCTAGGCGGGATGTAGCCCAGAGGATAGTTTTGGGTATAATGAAGTCTGTTTTACCCTTCATTAGGAATATAACTCATAGAAGGTTTGAATTTGGAAATTTGAGGGATAGGATAATTTTTTACGTTAACAGGTTTAGTAGTGGATTTTCAATGGCGTTAACTGACAGGAAGGTGTTAGTAATAGGTTTTTTAATTTCCTTGATTATGTGGTTTTTCGATTTAACCCGTATTTATATCTGTTTTCGGACTATTGGTGTGGAGCCTCCAATAGCTCCATTGATTATAATTTACACTGTGGGGATTCTAATATCGCTTTTACCATTACTTCCAGGTTCCCTTGGGTTGAGAGAGGGTATAATCGTCGCCCTTTTTACAGTTACTGGGATATCAGCGGATCATGTGATGGCAGCAAGTGTTATTGATAGGTTGGCCAGTTACATAACCCCAACTTTCTTCGGTTTTCTCGCCGCGATATATTATGGGAGAATTATCATAAGAAATCATCAAAAGAATCTGAAAGAGAAGATATACAAACTTTGAGGGGCTCCCTTTAAAAAGTTACCGAAAAGTTTATATATAACCACCTTGAAGATATAATATATAAAATTTTCGGTTATATTATGAGAGTGCTTGGGAAGATTTCACACATTTCTAACCGAGGTAATATCATAGCACGTTCGAAGAGCACACCACCCTTTAGAGCCAAGGTCTTCACATCAGAGGGACAATTAATTGGTAAAGTCCAGGATATCTTCGGCCCGACAAAAATGCCATATATTTTAATAAAACCAATTCGTGCAATAAATTCGAAAAAATTTGAGAAACGAGTTGGAGAAACCTTATTTATAGAGAGAGAATGGGGGCGAAAAAAACGAAAAAGGAAAAAATGAAAATGAAAAGGGAGATTTCAGAGATTGAAAAGGAAACAAGATGCCCAGAATGCGGATCCGAGGACCTTAGAGGAGACTATGAAAGAGCCGAGATAGTATGCGGAAAATGTGGACTTGTCATAGATGATAACCTCCTAGATATGGGCCCAGAATGGAGAGCATTCGACCATGAACAACGCGACAAACGCACAAGGGTAGGAGCACCTCTAACCTATACAATACACGATAAGGGCCTATCAACAATGATAGATTGGAGAAACAAGGACATTTATGGTAGAGACATACCAGCAAGGAACAGGGCTCAATGGTACAGGTTAAGAAAATGGCAGAGAAAAATCAGGATTTCTGGCGCTACAGAGAGAAACTTAGCATATGCTCTGAGCGAATTAGATCGTGATTCCTCAAATCTTGGACTCCCAAGGAGCGTGAGGGAAGCTGCATCAATGATATATAGGAAGGCGGTTGAAAACAAACTTATAAGGGGCAGAAGTATCGAAGGAGTTGTTGCAGCATCACTTTATGCCGCATGTAGAAGATGCAACGTTCCAAGGACACTCGACGAGATCGCGGAGATCTCAAGGGTAAGTAAAAAAGAAGTCGGCCGCACTTACAGGTTCCTAACACGTGAATTAAACATTAAATTGCCTCCAACATCACCTGTAGATTATGTGCCAAGATTCGCAACAGAATTAGGATTATCAGGGGAAGTCCAATCAAAGGCCATCGAAATAATCGAAAAGGCCATGGAAAAGGGTCTGACATCTGGTAGAGGCCCAACTGGGGTTGCTGCAGCGGCACTTTACATAGCATCAGTACTCCTTGGTGAAAGGAAAACCCAGAGGGATGTTGCAGAAGTTGCAGGTGTAACAGAGGTAACAATAAGAAACAGGTATAAAGAATTGACAGAACAGTTAGATATGGGTGTAACATTGTAAAAAATCTTATGAGAGTTTTTCAATAGTCCTTTTAAGTTCTTCTATGAGGGCCATGTTATCTCCGCCTTCATATTTTTCTAAATTTTTTCTATATATTGGTAGTTTTTTTAGGAATGTTTCAATTGATTTTTTATCTGCTTCCTCGTGGAATTCGCCATAGCCTAGTTTTTCAAGATAGAATGCGTTAAGAATTTGTTCAAATTGTCCTTTGACAGGGACGCTATAGACTGGTTTTTTAAGGTAGAGGGCTTCGCTTATAAGTGTGAATCCTCCATTGGTGATCACCGCAGCGGCTGATTCGAGGTCTTTGAAGAATTCATCCTCATTAAATTTTCTGAAATATAAATTATCATCGATTTTATCCTTGTCGAAACCATATATGATAAATTTCCTATTGATTTTTTTAAGAGTTTTTAGTAATCTGATATTGGTTTTGCTTGTCTGATAGACGAATATATGGTCTCCATAGTACGGTTTTAGATTCATTATCTTTTTTCTTAGGATTGGTGGGAACATAACGACTTTTTCAGGGTCTTTGATCTTGGGGAAGAAATAGCTCGTTATAATATAACGTTTTGGTCTTATTATAAATGATCTTATAACGGCTTCGGCTTTCAGCTTATCTTTTCTGTATTTTTTTGGGTATTCTATGTTACATTGGGTTATTACATGCATGTTGTCCACGCTTATGAGGGGTATCCTTAATATGTTGCTTATGAGACTTGCATAGAATTCAAAATCAGATACTACAACATCTGGTTTGAAATCCCGGGCCATTCTGTATAATAATCTTAGGTTTTCTTTAAGGTCCCTGGGGAATGTTTTCATGGCTTTTAGAAAAGTTTTAAGGTCTTTGACTTCATTATTTTCATATACTGTGTTGAAACCGTATATTTCATGGACATTTTCGAATCTTTCTTTGAGGTATTTGTATGCTCGGTCACTTGCGAATATTAAAACGTCATAGTCTTTGACAAGTTCTTCTAGTATTACGCCACTTCTGATGGCATGGCCCATACCCTCTCCACATACTGAGTATAGGATCCTTTTTCGTTTTTTTGTGGAATGTCCGAAGGTGTAATTTAATTCCGAAGCGCTTAACTTTTTACCTAAAAAATCGCAGATCGTGCTTTTGGTGTATTTGAATGCTAGGTTTTTTAATCCTTCTTTTTCAAGTCTTCTTATGGATACTAGTAGGCGGGGTTTTCTCAAGACTTTGAATTTGCTTATTCTTCCTATTCTTTCTATGTAATCTGTGTCCTCACCGAAGTCTAGTGATTCATCGAAACCTCCAACTTTATCGTGAAGTTTTTTACGTGTTAATATGCCACAGCAGCCGGCTCCATGGGGTTTTATAGATTCTGTGAGTATCATGAATCTATTCGCGAACTCGTGGAGTATTTTGTCCCTTTTTCTGGTTGATAGTGGTATCATTTGGGTTATGGCTATGCCAAGGTTTTCGCTTTCGAATTCTTTGATTGCGTCTTTAAGATAGCCTTCAGTTAGAACAACATCGGCATCGAGGAATAATAGGAGCTCCCCTTGGGCTATTTTAGCACCATTGTTCCTACCTTCCGCGGGTAAACCTCCTTCAACGATTTTACACCCGTACATTTCAGCTATTTCCCTGGTTTTGTCTGTTGAATTGGCATCGGCGACTATGATTTCATAATCCTTGAAGTCTTGATTTTTTATGCTTTCAAGAAGTCTTGGAAGGTATTCTTCTTCGTTATATGTGGGTATGATTATAGTGAGTTTCATCCACATCACCTGAAAAATGAGTAGAAGTTCCATGTGATGAAGAAACCTTGACACTCACCATCAATGGCGGTTATAAGCCTGTTTATTAGGTTAATTTCATTGTAGTCTGATGATAATTTTATTATCATCTTATTATCCACTTTTTCACTTGAAAGTACTTTAAAGCCTTCCAAGTTTATATTTTCCCTTGGTTGGAGTATAGTTACTTCATAGTATTCTGGTGTTGATAACATTAAACCTATTATTATCCTTAGGATTATAAGTGATGCTATGATTATAGAGGGGTTTATAAGGTTTCTTGGGGAAAATGGGACTTTCAAGGCCCTCATACCTAGCATCCCTGAAAGGCCTACCATTGCTGGTGTGGAGAAAAGACCACCATCTATTATACCTATTATAGTTGTGGTTATCGCGAATATCAGTATTATCCTATGGAAGTCTCGGCGGTCTCCCAATGAAAGAAGGCCGAAAATATAAATGAGAGGCAGATTTATAAGCAGCCAGGGGAGTAGAAATGGTGGGGTATATTTTGCGAGGGATGATGCAGTGTGTATGTGGGTGGGGGCTATTAGTTTTGTGAGGGGGCTTAGGGATGCCTTGGGGAGGTGACTGTGTGTTATACTCGTTGTAGCTGCGGGGTTAAAGGCTACGAATGTTGTGTACGGGTTTATGCCTATTTTAATTCTAATTAGGAATTCTGTTATAATTATTATGAGGTAAGTTAAAGTGGTTAATATTATTGTTATGAGCAGATAAAAATTTTTATTTTTTCCATGGTTAATATAAGGGCTTAAAATTAACATGCTCCCCATTAGGAGGAATAATATGATGTCTTTTCCCTCTGAGGACCCCATGAGGAATATGTGGGTAAAAGGGGTTATGATGGGATCTAAGATGTCACTTATAAGCAATATTATCCCTATTATCATGAATATTATGCCTGTGATTCTCAAACGGTTCATCTTAACACGCTCATATAACGTTATGAAGGACAATACTGCCTTTCATAGAATCTACGTGGTGGGGGGATAAAATTATATGAATCATTGGGGATATATAATGGTAAGTTGGTGGATTAGATGGTATCCAAGAAATGGGCAGGTTTAATATCCATTATCTTAGGTATTATTTTTGTAATATCCCCAGTGGGGGGTGTGAATGCTATTAGCATGTTTTCAGGTATAATTTTGGCTTTGATTGGGGTTTGGATGATTTTAAACGCGTTAAAGGAAAGATATTATAGGAGACTTTCTCTTTTATGGCTCATCTTCGCGGTCTTGTTAATCTTTGTGGGAGTCTTGTTAGCGTTCCAAATAATCCTAATAAGTGCCTTTGCAGGTTTCTGGTTATATGTTACAGGTTTGCTTTTCATCATAGCCGGTTTTATAGTTGTTTTATCTGCATGGGATGCGCATGTTACAAGGGCTCTTGGGTTTATGGGTATACTTGTCGGATTGATATATTTTGTTGTGGGCATCCTAGCCCTCGACCCAGTATTCCTAGGGGTGATCGTAGGTATAATCTTGATTATTTATGGTTTTATCATCCTATTTTCTTAATACTACGAACAGCCAGACTACGATGAATATTACTAGTACAATATAGAATATGAGTCTTGTCCTCATGATCCTTTGCTGGTTTTTTAAAAGAACCTCTGCACATTTTTTTGAACATGTTCTTTCATCTAATGGTATGGGGTTCCCACAAATTGGACAATGTTTATGCGGTTCTACCATTATTTAATCCTCCCGGTTTCTCCTATCTTGGGATTATCCTCGTGCCGACCTCACCCTTTAATGCTCTTATGAGGTTCATAGGATCCTTTCCATTTGTTATTATACTTTTGATATTTGATCTTCTTATAATATGGATTGCTGTTAAGTCAAGGAACTCATAAGTTCCTGCTTTCCAATCTTTATCCTTTAAAAGATTAAGCATTTCAGTTGCTGTTATCTCTTTATAAAGGCGGGCATCAGGATACTTCTGAGGATCTTTATCATAGAATCCATCTACTGAGGTTAAGTTGATGAGTATGTCAGCATCCACGAGTTCAGCAAGTATGGCACCAACTGCATCTGTACTATGGGCAGGTTCTGTACCACCCATAACGAGAATTTTACCTGTCGCGGAATATTCAAGCGCCTCATTAAAATTGTGAGGTACCATAGGATAGGCTTTCTCGCCAAGGGCCATTATAAGCATTTTTGCATTGAGTCGTGTGACCTCTATCCCAATATTGTCGCATTGGGCTTCGTTGGCGCCAAGTTCCCTTGCTAATCTTATATAATCTCTTGCAGGTTGGCCCCCACCTATAACTATGAATATTTTGTTATCATCTTGTAGTGATGTTAAGATCCTAGCATATTCCTTGAATATTTTTGAATTAAAATTTTCCATTATAATAGATCCGCCTATTGTAATCACTATCTTCATGGTCTCCACCGTAAATTTTTATACAAAAATTTTCTACTAGATTATATTATTTGTTGTGGATAATCTAAATTATAGGGATTAAAATTTTTTTAGAAAGGAGTGATTTGTTTGGGTAAGGTATCATCAAAGGAACTTTATGAATTTCGAAGAACTTTGGAGGAGCTCGCGAAAAAGAAGGGTAGGGGTACTGAACTTGTATCGGTATATATACCCCCTGATAGGCAGATAAGTGACGTGGCTAAGCATATGAGAGAAGAATTAAGTCAAAGTGCTAATATTAAGAGCAAACAGACGAGAAAGAATGTTCAATCAGCCATAGAGGTTATAATGCAACGTTTGAAGTTGTTCCCACGCCCGCCAAAGAATGGTCTTGTAATGTTCGTTGGTATGATACCCCGTGGAGGGCCAGGCTCTGAAAAGATGGAAACATATGTTTTCGAGCCACCAGAACCTATAAAAACTTATATATATCATTGTAATTCCGAATTTTACCTCGAACCCTTGAAGGAGATGTTAGAAGAGAAGGAAGTTTATGGTTTAGCTGTTCTCGACCGCAAAGAGGCTACGATAGCACTTTTAAAGGGTAAGCGGATTGAAATTTTGAAAACCCTTACAAGTGGCGTTCCAGGAAAGCACAAGGCTGGGGGCCAGTCACAGCGGAGGTTCGACCGTCTGATAGAATTAGCAGCACACGAATTCCTAAAAAGGATAGGAGATCATATGAACGAGGCTTTTTTATCAATCCCCGACCTTAAAGGGATTATTATAGGGGGTCCAGGTCATACTAAGGAGGATTTTGTAAAAGGAGATTATTTACACCATGAGATTAAGAAGAAGATCATAACAACAGTTGACACATCCTATACTGGTGAATTTGGTATAAGGGAGGTTATAGACAAATCAATGGATGTTTTAACAGAGATTGATGTGATGAGGGAGAAAAAATTAGTCCAGAGGTTTCTCAGTGAACTCATAAGTGAGGATGGACTGGCAGCTTATGGTGAAGATGAAGTGAGGAATTATCTCCAAATGGGAGCTGTGGAAGTGCTTTTATTATCAGAAGATCTCAGAGCGAAAAGAGCCACTTATCAGTGCCCATCCTGCAATTATAAAATGGACTTAACAATAAAAAAGGAAGAAAGTAGGGAGTGTCCCAATTGTAATGATCAAATGAAAATAGTTGATTCCAAGGATCTTATTGATGATCTTGTGGAAATTGCCGAGACAGTAGGCTCTGAAGTAGAGATAATATCAACTGAAACGGAGGAGGGAATCCAACTTTTAAAAGCCTTTGGTGGTATGGGGGCGATTTTAAGGTACAGACCCTAATTTGATGGAAGCCATCTCCACCTCTATCCATAGGATATAAAGGTTAATTTTTTTTGCTGATAGTTTTTTTGTAGGGATTTCTTGCAGTGGAATACCCAGAAACTTTGTGTGAAGTTATCTTCTTTTATCCAAGTCTTTTAACTTTTATAAGTGATGTGACAGGGACTCCATCGACCCTTGAAATGCCTTTTTTGTCTATAAGTACTGTTACTATAACTGGGGTTGCCTTTTGACTTTTTAATACTTTTACAGCTTCTTTTATGGTCTTGCCACTTGTTATTACGTCATCTACTATTAGCACTTTCTTATTTTTAACCTTCGCGAAATTGCTGCTTATAGCCCCTTCAGCATCTTTACCTTTTCTATGTTTTATCGGATGGAAAACCGCCAGTGATATGTCCTTTTTCAACTTTGAGACCATTTCATCAGCCATGAGAGTGGCGAAGGGGATGCCGCTGATCGCTATTCCAACCACCACATCTATTTCCCCATATTCTAGGGCCATGTCTGCCATGGCAGCTGAAACGTGTCTCATGCGGGTGGAGCTTCCACCAAGGCTCTCCCAGTTTACAGCGAAATCTAATGGAGCCTTTTTTATAGATTTCACGCTTGTTTGGAGTGTTAACCATCTTGCAGTGTCTTTTGAAACATTTAATTCATCTGCAATTTCCCCAGTGGTGAAGCCCCTTTTTCGGAGTTCTTGGGCTTTTTTTATGAGTTTTTCTGTCATTTCACACACCTTTATAGGTCCCCGTTTAATGTTATAGGTCGATGTTCCCTTGCGGACTTTATAGCTGCAAGGGCTGTTCTAAGAGCGTATATTCCATCTTCTCCTGTTATTTCAGGTTCTTCGTCATTTATTATTGACATGAGGAATGATTTGATCTCATTTTTTAATGGTTCTTCGTGTTCTATTTGAACATCCTGGGCGAATTTACCATAAACGTCTATACTTTGATCTATGTAATCTATGTTTATTATCCCATCAGTGCCCGTGATGGCTAGTTTCCTTCTCTTGTATGGGGTTAACCAGTTAACTTCTAGCATGCCCGTTATCCCACTTTCGAATTTTGCCATTATCTCTGCATGGTCTTCAAATTTGCATTTTTCGAGTATGCTCCCCATTGTTGCATATATTTCAGTTACTGGTTCGCTGAAGAGGTAGTGCATCACATCTAGATCATGGATTGCGAGATCTATTGTTACACCAACATCTTTTATCCTTGGCGGAAATGGTCCAACCCTCTTTGCTGATGCTGATACCACGTCACCGATAACATCATTTTCTATGAGTTCTTTTGCTTTTTTCACAGCTGGGTTGAACCTTTCAACATGGCCGGTGGCGAGTTTCACCCCCTTTTTCCGCGCGCTTTTAACCATGTCCTTAGCTTCTTTTAAAGTGAATGCGATGGGTTTTTCGACAAGTACGTGTTTTCCATATTCTATTGCGTCCATGGTTACTTGGTAGTGGTGGGTTGTTGGCACGCAGATACTCACAGCTTCTATCTCAGGTATTTTGAGGAGGTTCTCATAATCTAGGTAACCACGGGCATCATACTTTTTTGAAGCTTTTTGCAATGTCTCTTCCATTATATCCGCTACTGCTATGAGATTAGCTATCTCGAGGCGGTGGTAAACTCTTGCATGGTTGTAACCCATTGCCCCTACACCGATTACTCCTACATTTACTTTTCTCAAAGATAATCCCCCATTTCATTTGCAACTCTTTCACCCAACTCTTGGGCTTTGTTGATAGGGCCTTCTAATGTTACCTGGGATAATATATCACCTTCCTTTGATAAAAGGATAGCATATAAACATAGTTTTTTATTTCGTGCTTTGGCTATCACGCCAAGAGGCCATTGACAACCGACTCCTAATTTCTTTAAGACGCTTTTTTCTGCTTTAACTTCTTGTAGTGACCTATAATGGTTTAATTTTCTTATTAGGTGGAGTTTTGGGTGGTCTTTTCTTGTTATAACTGCTAGGGCTCCTTGTCCAGCGGGTGGGGTTATGTATTTAAGTGGGAATCTCCTCTTGATATTCTTTTCTAATCCTAGGCGTTTTAGCCCGGCTTCTGCCATTATTGTCGCGTCTATTTCTCCTTCCATGACTTTTCTTATCCTTGTGTCTATGTTTCCACGTAGAGGTTCTAGTTTGAATTCTTTTTTGTAATGTTTGCAGAAAGCTTCTCTTCGAAGGCTGCTGGTACCTATTCTTGAATTGGCTGGTAGTTCGTCCCAGTCTAACTTTGATACTAGTACTTCGTGGGGTGGTCCTCTTTCTGGTACTGCTGCTATCGTCAGGTCTTCGTCTATTTCTGTTGGGACATCCTTTAGGCTGTGGACTGCGAAATCCACTCTCTCTTCTAACACTGCATTGTCCAATTCTCTTGTGAATATGCCTTTTCTGTCGATTTTATATAATTGTGAATCCTTTATCTTGTCACCGCTTGTCTTCACTATGACCTTCTCTATCTTAGTTGGGATTATTTTTGAAAGTTTGGCTATTATATCCTCTGTTTGTTTGAGTGCGAGGCGACTTCCTCTTGTCCCTACTTTCAATGTGATGATCCCTCCCATTAGGGGGATTATCTTTCTTGGGGTTTAGAATATTCTGAACGATAGATTAATATTATATGTTTGTTAGCGGTTGAAAGTGCATATTTCAGCGCATCTTCCCTCTTTTCCATATAGGGAATCTTCCTATGAAGTTTTTTTTGGATGTTTTTGCCTAATGCTCCTGTTAGTATAATCTTTTCTGTGAAATCTTCAATTATATTGGCGGTTTTATCCTCATCTATTTCTTCACAAGTAATCCCGTAATCTCCGCCTAATATTGTAATGGGGGCTTCGAGATTTTGAGCCATCTTCAGGGTGTATTTTATGGCTTCTGAATTGATACCAGGGTTTATCTCCTCTATTATTATTTTTTCACCAAACCGGCGTCTGGAACTTCGACCCTTAATACCTTTAAATTCTCTGAGACCTTCTTGTATCTGCTTTATACTGATATCGAGGGTTAATGCACCTGATACTGCTGCCAATAGGTTGAGGAGGTAATGTGGGCCTGGAGCGAAACTTTCAATTGGGAATCTGATATTATATTTTTTGCCTGTTATTGTCTTAAGGCCTTTTACATGTATTTTTAGTCGAGTTTTTTCAAGGCCGTAATTTATATTTGTAGGGTGGATGTTGGCATCTTTTTCTGTTATGGAGAATGTGTTCACGTTTTTAAATTGATTATAGTATTTTTTGTAGGCTGTGTGTTCGCAGCATGTTATTTTGCTTTTGAATATTTGGGCTTTGGCTTTGCTCGCTTTTTCTTTTCCTCCTTGGATGGGGTAGTCTTCTACTATGTTGGTTAGTATTCCCACATCTGCGAGGCCTGTTCCTCCGAGGGATGATTCGAATATGCATGCTTGGTAATTTAGGCCTTTGGCGAGTTCTACTGTTTCTATGATGCTTGCTGGTGTTATGCTGATATCCTCTTTGAGTTTTTTTTCGGATAAGAAGGCTCCTATGCTGCTGAGTATGAGGGGGGTTTTTTCTTTTAGGATTTCTTTGAGCATCCATACGACGCTTGTTTTGCCTTTGACACCTGTGACTTCTATTATTGGGGTTTTGGTGAGTTTTTCATTTTTTGATAGGAGGAATTTCACTATTTCATGGTGTGTGTAATCGACTTTTAGGTTGAGTGGGCAGTGTATGGGTGCTATTATTTTCAGATTATTTGATTTTGGGATTTTGTTGACGAGTTTTATTCCATTTTTTGTGAGGATTTTTTTATTTTTTGGGTTTAGGGTATTGTAGATGTCCCATGCGAATACTTTTTTAAAGTGTTTTTTGAGTGCGAGTGCTATTGTCATGCCGCCGTGGGTGAGATCTACTACGAGTGCTTCCATTATTATACGACCCTATTCTTTGCTGGGTGTTATACCCCCTTCGATTAGTTTTTCTCTAACCTTCTTGTAGAAGTTTTTGCTTAACCTTACGAAGTAGGCTTTGTTTTTAGATTTTTGAAAGATTAATTCTTCCATATAATTTACTTCCTCTTTGAATTGTCCATCAACTACTGCTATGGCCTTTTTACCTTTTTTTAACAATTTTATCCTGATTTTGCTTTCATCCGATACTACTAGAGGTCTTGCGCTTAATTTGAAGGGGCATATTGGGACTATTATAAATGCTTCTACTCTCGGGTCGACGATGGGGCCCCCAGCTGACATGGAGTATGCTGTGGAACCGCTTGGAGTTGCTACTATTATCCCGTCGGCCCTTAGTTCTTCAACAACTTCATCATCAACTAATATTTGGATGTGTAACATTTTTGCTGGTTCTCTTGTCATCATAACAACTTCGTTGAGAGCTGATGGTAATTTGCCATGATGGTAGACGTCTAGTTGTGTTCGCTCCTCTATTATATAATGTCCTTTGAGGACTTCCTTGAGTTCTTGGAATACATTTTTGGGGTCGATTTCTGTTAAAAATCCTACTGTACCCATATTCACTCCAATTAATGGTATTTTCTTCCCCTCTATGAAACTTTGGGTGCGTAGTATTGTCCCGTCACCTCCAACGGTTAGGATGATGTCAACATCCATTTCTTTTAGTTCCTTTGCTAATTTTTTGAATTCTGGGATTTTTTCCGCTAGTGAGGTGTCAATGGAAACTTTAACGCCATTTTCTATGAGGAATTCAATAATTTTTTTTGCTAATGTAATGGCCTTGGGGATGTCTAGGCGCGCCACCACACCTATACGCATTAGATAACCTCCAATGCTTTCATTATTTTCTGGTGTAATTGCTTGTTCCCAGCTGCTATGAGCGAAGTGCGCTCTTTAACATTTAAAAGGCCGTTTATGGGTTCTCCTTTTTCGGTGGTGACTATGCCCCCGGCTTCTTCGACTATTAACCTTGAAGCGGCGATGTCGACTACTCTTAGATTTCCTCGCAAGTCCATGAAAGCGTCATATGCTCCGCTGGCAACATATGAAAGTTCTAATGCTACTGAGCCTAGTATTCTCATCCTACGGATAATACGACATATATTATCGATTTTGGGGAATTTGGTGCCGTATATGAAGGCGCCCATCGAAGATTCTTCAAGCAATTCTTGTTTGGATGGTTTTATCCTTTCATCATTTAAGTATGCTCCGCGTCCTCTTAGGGCCTCGTAAATGTCGTCAGTGGCGAAATTTTTAACAAAACCCATTTTCACATCATTTAATGATGGTAAAAGATCACTGGGATGGTATTCTGCAATTGCAATGGATATGCCATAGAATGGTATGTTTTTGATGGCGTTTGTGGTTCCGTCAAGAGGGTCTACAACGAATATTATCTGGGGCTCTGAATCTTCCTTTTCGCCTATTTTAAGGTATCCTATCTCTTCGCTGATTAATGTAACGGGTCTCTCAGTATTTTCCAAGACATTTATGGTTTCATCTTCGGCTACAAGGTCTATTAATTTTGTTGGCGTCCCGTCAGCGCCTATTTTTATTATTTCACCAGCTTCCTTTTTACCCACGAGGGGTGCTATGGCCTTCTGCACTTGTTCGGCCATTTTAATTGCTATACTTCTCCAATAGTAAATTTCGGATTTTTTCATTCCCACAACACCTAAAAGGCTCCCTCATTATAGGTATACTAGCGCTGCTACTACAGCGCCACATTCTTTGACTTTATGGTTTATTTCTTCCACTATTAAGTTTTTTATTTTTTCACCCCTCCTTTTCATCATATATTCAACCATAAAAATGGCATCCTCCCTTATAATCTTGGGATCCTTGTTTATCCCACTATTTTCAGCCACGCAACCTATATTATCAGATAATGCGACTGCTATAGCTGCTGATATAAGATCCCCTCTATTATTGGAAATGCTATGGGAGAGTACGCAATTAACTGTCGAACCTTTCTTAAGGGTTGGTAATCTAACTACCTGCGCATCAGCAGGGATTATACTTGAAACTTTTATAAGGTTCACATCACCTATCCCAGCATCTAAAAGAGCATTATCAAATGCATTCAATTTGGTTGGCCCTTCACTCTTTCCTGATGTAATTGAAACCTTCATATCCATCACTAACCTGAAATGTAGGGTAACGGTAGGTTTTATATAGAGGATTGGTAACACTAATAATATAAAATCCTTTATCAGTTTTTTTCATTATTATCCTATTGGGAGGTATAATGAATGTCAAAGAAGGTAGTTGAAGTCAAAAATTTGAAGGTTGGAAAATATGTGATCATTGATGATGAACCATCAAAGATTGTGAACATATCAACGTCATCACCAGGAAAACATGGTTCTGCGAAGGCCCGTATCGAAGCGATAGGCATATTTGACAATCAAAAGAGGAGCATAGTAAAACCTGTTGATGCTAAGATAGAAATACCAATAATAGATAAAAGAACAGCTCAAGTATTGGCTATTATGGGTGATGATGTCCAATTAATGGACCTTGAAACCTATGAGACGTTTGAGACACCCATCCCTGAAGATTTAAAAGATAGAATTGCTGAGGGGAGTGAGGTAGAGTACATTACTACCATGGGTAAAAATAAACTTATGAGAGTTAAATGACATGTTTCTATACTTGGAGGATTCTTCCAAATTTGCTTTTTCAAGGAGAGAATCTTTTAAAGAATTTTTATCATCACCCAGAAATGGGGATGCCTTTGGTATGCTGGGCATCCCCTTCGATTCCACAGCAACTTATATGCCGGGGGCTAGATTCGGCCCATCAGCCATTAGAGAAGCATCTTATAATTTTGAGAAGTATAATCTAACCTTTAATAAAGAGCTTAGGGCGCCCATTTTTGATTTGGGTGATCTTAGAGTTTCCGCAGGGAACTTCAAGGAAACATCAAGGAGGATAATAGACACGCTAACTAGATTATTATCCTATGATCTTAAACCCTTAATCCTTGGAGGGGAGCATACAATAACTTACCCCATTGTAAAAGTCCTACAATCAAAGCAAAATCCTATTATTGTCCATTTTGATGCGCACATGGACATGAGGGATCATTATAATGGAAAATTTTCACATGCAACAGTAATGAGGAGAATATATGAACTCGAACCTCCGAGTATAATCATGATAGGTGTCAGATCCGCATCCAAAGAAGAAATAGAATTTGTCCAAGAACATGAAATTGAATATTACACTTCACAGATGATCCAAGAGAATATGGAAGAAGTGAAGTGTAAAATAGAAAGCATTAAAGGTCCAGTATATGTAACGGTTGACATTGATGTTCTAGACCCATCCTATGCCCCTATGGTAGGTAACCCAACCCCTTGCGGACTTACACCATTCCACATGGAAAAATTCATCGAAATTATAAGCAGAAAAGATATAATGGGCTTTGATATAGTGGAGGTTACATCGCCGGTGAAGGGTGATCAGACCAGTCTCAACGCTGCTAAGATTCTACATGATCTACTATCCTTAAAATCATGAGAGGTGCACTTAAATATGAACACTAGAGAAGTCGAACTTTCAGGTCATATAATTGATAGTTTAATCCTCCCAAAGGTCTTGGATGTTATAATGGATATGGGGGGAGATTTCAAGATACTCAAATTTGAAATCGGTAAAAGGAAGACAGATCCAAGTTATGCTAGAATACTTGTATCAGCTGATACACCATCCCATTTAAATGAAATACTCGATGAATTAAGCGAGATAGGCGCATCAATAGCAGAGATAAAAGAAGTGGAGCTCCGAGCAGCTGAAAAAGATAAAGTTTTACCTGATGGTTTTTATTCCACAACAAACCATCCAACTTTCATTTTTTATGAAGGAGAATGGAGACAAGTCCAGAATATTGAAATGGACTGTATGATAGTGGTAGACCCCAAAACAAAGACCGCGAAATGTAAACCCATAGGGGAAATAAAAAAAGGGGACTTAGTAGTTGTTGGAAGAGAAGGTATAAGAGTATCCCCACCAGAGAGGCCGCGTGGAAAAAAGGGAATCTTCGAATTCATGGGGAGCGCCGTATCATCTGAGAAACCTCTCATCACCACCATCAAGAGGATAGCATCCGAGATCATGGCAGTGAAGAATAATGGTGGTAAAATTGCCCTCGTAGCAGGGCCAGCTGTTGTGCACACAGGATCGGCTCCTATAGTTGCTGAGATGATACGTGAAGGTTTCATCGACGTATTATTCGCGGGCAATGCCCTTGCAACCCATGATATCGAAAACGCCCTTTATGGCACATCTTTAGGTATTTGCGTCAAAACCGGTGAATCGGTAAGTAAAGGCCACCATCATCATATTTATGCTATAAATGAGATTAACAAGGCTGGTTCCATAAAAGCAGCGGTCGAAAAGGGCATATTAAAAAAGGGTATAATGTATGAATGCGTAAAGAATAACGTCCCATTTGTACTTGCAGGTTCCATAAGGGATGATGGACCGCTTCCTGATGTTATAACGGATGTTGTGGAAGCTCAGAATGAAATGCGACGCTATATTAGGGAAGTTGACATGGTATTGATGATAGCTACCATGCTCCATTCAATAGCTGTTGGAAACCTTTTACCATCCCATGTTAAAAGCATATGCGTTGATATAAACCCTGCAACAGTTACCAAACTTGCTGATCGTGGCAGCTCCCAAGTTGTGGGTGTTGTAACAGACGTGGGGGCGTTTTTACCCATCCTCTGGGATGAACTCAAAAGGAAAAAGTGATAATATTGCTAAAGGGGAACATATTAAATGTTTTCACAGGTGACATATACCCCGCTGAAATAATCATAGAAAATGGTATGATAAAAATTGTGAGAAAAATAAAAGGAGATTTTGATGGAATCCTACTTCCAGGTTTCATAGACGCACATACACACATCGAAAGCTCACTGATGACACCATCATCTTTTGCAGAGGCCACCATACCTCATGGGACTACAGCAGTGATAAGCGACCCCCATGAGATAGCTAATGTAATGGGTCTTGAGGGAATCGATTTCATGATAGAGGATTCAAAAAGGGTCCCCTTGAAATTCTTTTTCACAGCACCATCATGTGTACCTTCAACAGAATTCGAGACAGCAGGTGCGAGGATAGGAATCAATGAAATAGAAGCCCTTCTTGAAAGGGATGAAATAGTAGCCTTAGGAGAGATGATGGATTTTCCAAGTGTCATATCAGAGGACCCCCAAGTCATCGAGAAGATAAAAGCCGCGAAAAGGGCGCGCAAGCCTATAGATGGACATGCACCGCTCTTATCAGGGGATGATCTTTGCAGGTATGTGGAGAAAGGGATATCAACCGATCACGAGTCCGTATACGCGGAAGAAGCCCGGGAAAAAATAGAACTAGGGATGAAGATCATGGTAAGGGAGGGTTCATCCGCGAAGAACCTCCAAGAGCTTGCAAAAGTCGGCGGAGACTTTTTAGTATCTGATGACATGGAACCAGGGGATCTTATCGAAGGCCATATGGACGCGATCCTCAGGAAAGCCGTGGAATATGGTATTGATGAAGTAGAAGCTGTTCGAATGGTCACGATAAACCCTGCAGATCACTACTCACTAGATTTTGGTGCAATAGCCCCTGGGAAATCTGCCGATATAGTATTAGTTGATAACTTGAAAAATTTCACAGTCAAAAAAGTATTTATTAACGGTGAACTTGTTGCAAAGGATGGTGAAAAACTATTCAAAGTCAAAGGAAAGGAGAGAACGCCACCTCAGGGGAAAATTAGGATAAAAGGCCTTGAATCATCTAGGTTAGGTATCCGAGCTTCTGGTAACAGGGCACGAGTAAGGGTTATCAAAGTGTTTGAGGGGCAGATTATAACTTCAGAATCTATACATGAACTTCCAATCAGGGATGGGATAGTACAACCACTACCAGAGGATGACATATTGAAAGTATCGGTCATAGACAGATATGGCCATGGGAACATAGGTAATGGTTTCGTTGAAGGTTTTGGCATACAAGAGGGTGCTCTTGCATCTACGGTAGCCCATGATTCACATAATCTGATAGTTGTGGGCACTTCCACTGATTATATGATGAGGGCGGTTGAGATTCTTAGAAGGAGTGGTGGTGGACTTGTCGCGGTGGCCCTTGATGAATCTATGCATCTTAGATTGCCAGTTGCGGGTCTCATGTCACATGAGAGGGTGAACATTCTCGCATGTAAAGCTAGACAACTTAATGATTTTGTAGCGGATATGGGATCAAGCTTATCCAATCCTTTCATGACAATGTCCTTTTTGTCGCTCCTTGTAATCCCACAGTTGCGCTTAAGTGATAGGGGATTATTCAATGTTGAAGAGCGTCGCTTTGTTAATCCAGTTTTATCTTAATGGAATCTACTATCCTTTTCATGGCCATTTTTTCTCGGGGCCCTCCTACCTTATCAACAACCCTTTTCATTTCTAATATACGATCTATGATATCTTCCTTATTTTCTGCACGATTTATACGAGTATAATTTATCAGGGATTCTATAATTGCGTATATGCTCCTGTTTAATGGTTCTTTGAAATTTTTACCTTTGTATATTCTTTTAACCTCCGCTGTTATAATGAATAATTTGGATTCCCCATACTGGTCCTTCTTTTTAATGTTCTTCACTTTTTTTGTAGTTGCTGTGAAAAATGATGAAGCACCCTTCAAAATCAAATAACCAGAATATGGTATGAAATAGTCATCTCCAAGATCCCCTAGGGTGGCCTCTGTAAACAAAAGAGGATCATCTGTGATATTAACTGTGAAATTACCAGTAGCTAGTATATTGGAGAGAGTGTGGCTCCCCTCATAGAGGTATAATACGATCTCCTTGGGACTTTTACATATTACACCAATGGGTGCTGCGTTACCTTCACCTTCAGGATTTAGGGTTGTTACTATAGTCTCATATAATAGGCCCTTTTCCATTTTGAGTGATTTGAGGCTTTCCACTTCTTTGTAATTTTCTATATTTTTCACCCACCTGTTATTTTAACACGAATCCTTCGATGTCAGCATTTATAACACAATCAAAGTCTATTTTCTCGTACCAACCTGCTTTTCTGAACATGTCCATGAAGCAGACGCCGATAACCTTTCCACCTTCTTTTAGGGCCTCGTCTATCAATTTTTTAACATCTTCGATCTTGGCGCCTATCTTTGGCATTGAAAGGCCTCCTAGGAGTATTAGGGCATCCACCTTATATGGGTTTACGTCTCCTAGTTCAACACCATAATCAGTTAATATGAGTTCTCTAGCCTTCTTAAAGTCTGTGTTTGGAATGAAGATGCTCTTTTTGTCCCTTGCAGCGTATGCAAAAAGTTCTGCGAAGGGTGTGCACACTCCAGGGACGCCAGCATATCCAATTGTCTCAACATCCGCAACTTCTTCCCTGAAAGCCGTTAAATTGCCTTTTATACCTTTAAACTCTTTAACCTTCTCCATTATAACCAACTCCATCGCAATTTATATTGTTATAATATATAAGATATATAGGGATAACGCTTTGGGGGTAGATTGATTGGATTAGAAATTGAAAATTTAAAAAAAGCTCTTGAGATGATCACTTCTTCAAGAGGATTTTATAGGCTCATCCCAGAGGTGAGAACGAATATAGTGATGGCGAAGGAAAATGCTAGGACAATTAATGACGTGGCCGGGATCCCGGGGAGGATCACGGTCCACAAAAGAGAAGTCTTTGCATGCAGAGAACCGGAATATGGGGCTTCTTCACATTTAGCACGTCTCATATTAGAGATAAGAAAATATGATCCCACTCGAAGGAGTGGAATTAATATAAAATATGATAAGGCCATCATAGAATTTTGTGAGAGGATGGGCCTTAAAGTTTCATATTATGATAGAAGAAAAGAGCCAATGGAGATCAAAGGAAAAGAAGGCGCAACCATACCATGGGGTGTTAAAGTAGCCATTAAGAGGATAGGTATGGTACCTGATGTAATATACCATAAGGGGGATTGGGGAAAAGAGCCCATGATAGTATTATTGGCATCTGATGCTATTGAAGCTGCTAGAATGGCTATAAAGATAGGGGAGGAAGTTAGAATATGAAGTATGATATGTATCATGAAATACTTCAACAACCACGATCAATGACGAAAACATTGAAAAGAGAAAAATCTCATATGGATGAAATTTCAGATGAATTAAGGGAATATGATAAAATATACCTTATAGGATGTGGAAGTTCCCTCTCAACATGCTATTCTGTGCGTGATGCTATTAACATCTGTTATGATATGGATATAAGTATATTCACAGGTTATGAATTTCTTTACCATAAAAAAATCCAAGATAAAGATTCTATCATCATATTAACTTCACAGTCTGGTGAAACAGCGGATACTCTTGCAGCATTGCGAAAAGCAAAGAAATATAACTTGAAAACCATAACAATAACCAATGAGCCTACCAGTACTATGGCAAGGGAATCAGATGATGTAATATTGACACATTGTCAGCGGGAGAATGCCATAGTAGCGACAAAAACATACATAAACCAGTTACTCTGCCTATATTATATCCTATTTGGAGTCTATGATGATGAATTTTCAAAGAATATACTCAAGGACCTTGAGAAGTTACCAAGCGCCATTAATAGGCTTATAAAGGAAACAGAAGAGGAGAACAAGCTTCTTGCATTTGAATTCAAGGATGATGATATGTTTTATTGTATGGGGAGCGGTCCAAATTATGGTCTCGCCTATAAACTTGCAATGACCATGTTCATGGAAGGAGCGCTTAAACATGCCTGTCCGCTTTATTCAGGAGAATTTAGACATGGATTGATTGAAAAAGTTGAAGATGGTGTCCCAATAGTATTCCTAGAGGCCGACCTTCCGGGTGATGTTCTAACGAGGAAATCTATTGAATTCTGCGAGAAAATCAATGCAAAGAATATAATCTTTTCAATGAAGGATTACAGTAACCTTAACAGTCTATTATCACCCTTTATATTGGTCATACCACTTGAATGGTTCATCTATTATCTAGCATCTTATAACAACAAGGATCCTGGGAGCACAAGACATATTGGGAAAGTGAGATACTAAGAGGATATGAAATAGGAAAAATGGGTTTTATTCTACTTTGAGGGTGTGTTTCTTTTTAACTTCCACCTTTGGAAGTTCTACTGTTAGAACACCATCTTTGAATGTTGCTTTAGCCTCATCCACTTTTATCTTAGTTGGTAATTTCAGTTCTCTCCTTGCTTCACCATATCGGCGCTCTTTTTTCACGTAATTGGCTTCCTCCACTTCTATTTCTTCCTTGAAATCTGCTGTTATGGTAATACTGTCCTCCGTTAATTCTATATTTATGTCCTCCTTTTTAACCCCTGGAAGATCTGTTTTTATAATAAGTTTATCATCGGTTTCTATAAGGTCAAGGGTTGGTTTCTCTGGTAGAGCTTCTGTATACTCTGATATTTTCTTTTCAAATTCTTTTTGCATTTCTCTCATATTCTTTATCATATCTTCTATCATCTTTTCAGCCATTAATCTTCTTTTTTCCAACATGCTGAAAGGCTTTTCTAGTTTTTTTCTCATGCAAACCCTCCAATCTTTTTATTAAGCTAGAGACCCCCTCATCTTCTAATGCAGAGATTAGTATAGGATCCTCAACCTTTATAGTATATTTTTTGATATACTTAATATTTTCTATGAGGTCCATCTTGTTAAACACACAGATAAATGGTATCCTGAATATCTTTTTTAAGTCCTTGAAAAGATTATATTGACTCTCCATAGGATAACCGCAAGTTTCAGAGGCGTCAAAAATGAATAATATGATGTCAGCCAAATTTTCCAAGGCGACCATAGCCTTTAATTCTATGTTGTTCATTTCATCGATTGGACGATCTAAAAGTCCTGGAGTATCTATGATTTGGATTTTGTTCCATTTCATCTCAAGGTAGCCTATTTGGAGCCCTTTTGTGGTGAAGGGATACTCTGCAACTTTTGGCTTGGCACCGGTTAATCTTCGCAATATTGTTGATTTCCCAACATTTGGGAATCCAGCGATAACAACAGTGAAGGCATTAAAATCTACTGTGGGCATGTTTTTTAACTTGTTCCTCGTAAAATCCAAGAAATCTAAGTCGTCCCCAATTTTTTTTATAACAGATGATATTCTACCATATGCCTCTCTCCTGATAGATGATGCTAAAGAGGGCCTTGATTTCCTTATACGCTTCCTGTATTCCCTTTCAAGTTGGCTGATTATGCTAGCGGCCCAGTTAATAGCCCCTAATGATTTTTTCAATGGATCTATCCCTACTGTTACGTCAATGTAATCTTGGTAGAATTCTGGCAAGCTTTCAATATCTGGTGTGCGTTCTATTATTAATTTTAATTTGTCTTTGATGATGTTACAAGCTGTTTGGATCCTTATAATCTCTATCGTCTTAGCCTTTTTTTGACTTGGTATTCTTGAGGTGCGAGCGGCTGATGCGGCTTTCCTAGCCCTACTAAATGCTTTGTTTAAGAGTTCTTCACTCGTTGGGATTGGTGGTAGTCTCATGGCCTTTTTCACTTTGATCCTTTTTCTTGGAATATCTGGGCCTGGAATTTGTAGACTTTTGTGTCCTGGTCATACCAACAGTCTGGGGGTAGGCCCGCCTTTAGGCATGTATTGCAGAGGAATTCTTCTTCGTCAAAATTCCACTCGACGGCGACTTGGGGTAATAATAGGCCTTTATAGGGTCCTTTTTCGATGATGAGTCCATCCACTCCCACTTTTATCCTCTTGGGGTATTCTCTTGGATCCTCTACTTTTATGGGTTCTGGTTTTGTGAGTACACTCACTTCTATTTGAATTTCTTCGAGTTCTTCCACTGTTACTGGGGGAAACCTCGGGTCTGATGTTGCTGATGCCACAGCAGCTTCTATAACACCCTTTATTAAAGGTTTTATCGGCTCTGGGAACCCTATACATCCTCTAAGATCTCCATTTTTATTTAATGTTACGAACACTCCCATCTTCTCTTTTAAATGGGACGGAACCCTTGGGGGGTCTATTATCTTACCCTTTTTTAGGTATGTTTTTATGGCTTTTCTAGCAATTTTTATGAGCAGTCTGCCATCTTCTTTTGAAAGCATCTATTATCACCTTAAATTTTTATCCGCTCCCACCCACCATCACTTCTCTAAGTCGTAGGTGAGGTCCACCATCACCTACAGGTACTGTTTGTCCTGCTTTCCCACAAAATCCAATATTCATTTTGAAATCTGACCCTATGGCATCGACCTTTTTAAGGGTTTCTGTGATATCCCCTGATAATGAAACATCTCTAAGGGGTTCCTTTATCTCACCATCTTTTATTAGGAAGGATTCAGCTGCATTGAACTGAAATATTCCCTTGCCTGTGTCCACTTGTCCTCCCCGAGAACCTTTAAGGTATATCCCATATTCAATGTCTTCAATCATCTCCTCGAAATTCCAGTCACCAGGTTCTATGTAGGTGTTGCTCATTCTTACAATAGGGTTTTCGCTTATAATTGAACGTGCATTACCTGTCGGTTCAAGGCCTAGTTTCTGGGCTGTCTCCCTTGATGTTAAATATGATTTTAGGATACCTTTCTCCACGAGTATTGTGGGTGATGCTTTCACGCCTTCTGCATCATAATGGTAGTGTCCAAAGGCGTCTATTGTGGGATCATCTACTATTGTAACATTCTTTGATCCTATTCTTTCACCGATACGATCTTTGAGTATTGAATCATCTTGGAGCACGAGGTCCGCCTCTGTTGCATGCCCCAATGCTTCATGTATAAGGACTCCTGTAAGTTTAGGGTCTGTTAAGATAGTGAATTTACCTGAAGGTGGACTGTGGGCTGATAATAATCTAACAGCTTTTTCGCTGGTTTCTCTACCTAGCCTTTCAAGATCTTCTTCTTCAAGTATCTCGAAACCATGGCAACCTCCAATATTATCATGTCCCATTTGAATTTGCAAGCCATCAGAAGCTACTGTATTTAAGAACAGGGCTACCCTCACTTCCTCTGATTCTATAGATGATCCCTCAGAATTGAAGAAAATAGTTTTTGTTTCACTATCCACGTAATTTATAGTGGTACTTATAATCTTGTCTATGGAGGCTGCGCCATGTAATTCTAGAAGTGTTCTTTTTTTATCCTCGATTGACACAGTAGAGGGTGGTATTTTAGCTTTAGAGCCTATTCTGTCAACTATCGGTGGATATGATGCCATTTCAGCATCCCCACCCACCCTCTCGGATAATTTGAGGGCTTTTTCAGCTATTTCATCAATCTTTGACGGATTAGAAGTATAAGCCAAGCCCCATGAGCCTTTATTAAGAACCCTGACACGTATACCCGTGTCATGGCCTGTTTTAATCTCCTGTATTTTACCATCCTTCATGAGAAGGGAATTGCTAAATGATTCTCCCATTCTTATATCGGCATAATCGGCTTTCTCTACAAGCCAATGAATTGTCTTCTCAAAGACATTAGTGTCCAATTTTATCAACCTCTTAGATGTTCTTTTACTCTCCCAGGAAGATTTTGGGACAGTGAGACAATTTTGGGAGCTTTTAAATTCTCTAATCCTGAAACAAGACATTTAAAAAATTCTTGAAAGTTTTGTTATTTTGTATTAGGGGCCTCCTAGTTGCTTATTAGAGTGGGATGGGTGGATAATTTTTATAGGACTAATTATATAATTACACAGACATAAACCCTATCTTTTTGGGGGATGTGATATTTTGAAGACCATCAATGAGATAAATCAGAAGATCAAGGATGGGGATGCTGTTGTGGTCACAGCATCTGAAATGACAGAGATAGTGGCTGAAAACGGGCCTAAGGAGGCTGCCCGTGAAGTAGATGTTGTAACAACCGGTACATTCGGTGCTATGTGTTCATCGGGGGCTTTTTTAAATTTTGGACATTCTGATCCCCCTATTAAAATGGCTAGAACCTATCTTAATGGTGTTGAACTTT
Organism: Methanothermobacter sp.; assembly: GCA_030055615.1. Lineage (NCBI taxonomy): Archaea > Methanobacteriati > Methanobacteriota > Methanobacteria > Methanobacteriales > Methanobacteriaceae > Methanothermobacter > Methanothermobacter sp. The sequence continues at coordinate 485,641 of JASFYN010000001.1, forward strand.
ACTCCGGTCTTGCGGCGGTGGACGCATATATAGGCGCGGCACAGCCTAACAAGGACCCAGAACTTGGATTGGATTATGGTGGGGCGCATGTCATAGAAGATCTTATAAAAGGTGAAGAAATAGAGTTGGTCGCTGAAGCATATGGAACAGACTGTTACCCACTAAAGCATGTTGAAACCTTGATAACCTTGGATAAACTCAACCAGGCTATAATGGTTAATCCGCGTAATTGTTATCAGAATTATGCTGTTGCAGTTAATTCCACTGATGAGACACTATATACTTATATGGGCACACTTTTACCCAATTATGGTAATGTAACCTATTCAAGTGCAGGGGAACTCAGCCCACTTATAAACGACCCTTACTTCCAGACCATCGGCTTCGGTACAAAGGTTTTCTTATGCGGAGCAGAAGGTTATATTGTCGGTGAAGGCACACAACATTCAACTGATGTCGAAAGAAGGCATGGTGTACCCACAACCTCTGCAGGTACATTAATGTTAAAGGGTGACATGAAAAAGATGAACCCGGAATTTTTAAGGGCGGCTACAATGCCAAAATATGGGCCAACCCTCTATGTTGGAGTTGGCATACCCATACCCGTACTTAACGAGGATATAGCAGCATCTACAGGTATCAGTGACGAGGATATCACATGTAAGGTTGTTGATTATGGTGTGCCACGCAGAGAAAGGCCAGTAGTTAAGGAAACTAATTATAAAGAGCTTAAGAGTGGTAAAATCGAGATAAATGGCATGGAAGTTCCGACTTCTCCATTATCATCATTGAAAAAGGCCAGGATAATAGCAGAAGAACTTAAAAAGTTAATAGAAAAAAGCGAATTCCTACTTACATCCCCAATTTATAGGCTACCATCAAGAGGTTATACTCTAAGGCCCCTTGAAATCAGAAAACCATCGATACTAGTGCGGGAATTAGAAAGTAAACCGGTGATAGTCACACACCCGGATGAGAATATCAAGGAAGTTGCAAGAAAACTTGTTGAAAACAATATTAACCACATTCCTGTCGTTGACGAAGAAGGGATACTCCAAGGGATCGTGACATCATGGGATATAGCTGATGCAGTTGCAAAGGGTAAAACCAGCCTCCAAGATGTTATGACGAAGAAGGTTATAATCGCCAGGGAAGACGAACCCGTAGAAGTGGTTGCACGTAGAATAGATAAATATGATATTTCTGGGTTGCCAATAGTTGATTCAGATAACAAGGTCAAAGGTATTATAACAGCGGAGGACATATCAAGGCTCGTGGGGAAGAAGATGGATAGAGGGGGAGAATCCATATGAAAGCATGGCTAAGATTCCTTCCAAGCATCATAGGCAAGGCCATAATATCAGAGACAATAAAGAAATATGATATCGAATTCAACATACTAAGAGCGCATATAACACCCCGTGGGGGCAAAATGCTAGTTGAAATAAGCGGCCCCGAAGAAAAGGAGAGTATAAAGTTTATAGAGGAGCAAGGTATAGAAGTAAACCCTATAATAAAAGTTGTTAAAAAGGATAAGGATAAATGCATAGATTGTGGAGCGTGCATATCACTTTGCCCAGTTAAAGCCATTAACATGGAAGAAGATTGGACAGTGGAAATAGATGACCAGATTTGTATAGGTTGTGGTTTTTGCGCTAAATCTTGTCCTACAAAATCAATAATCTTGTTTGAATAAAGTGGTTTTATGGTTATAGTCATAGGTTCAGGGGCTGGTGGCGCCACTATCGCAAGGGAACTTGCAAAAAATAACACTGAAGTGACTATCATAGAGAAAGGCCCCCTCGTACCATCAAAGCATGCATTCAAATGTTATGATCCACCACCCCAAGGCGTGGACCTTCTTAAAACTTCATGCGTAGGCGGTTCCACCCTTGTAGCGGCTGGAAACGCCATTAGAGTCCTTGAGGATGATCTAAAGGATTACGGTATAAATATTACAAAAGAACTTGACGAGATAGAAAAAGAACTTAAGGTAAAACCACTCCCAACGACACATATAGGTGATGGTACAAAGCTTATAATGGAAAGTGCACATTCACTTGGCCTGCCCATAAGGAGGATGCCAAAATTCATAAACCCTAAAAAGTGTAAACCTTGTGGAAAATGCGCCTTCGGGTGTCCAAGGGATGCTAAATGGTCCGCGAAGGAATTCATAGAGGACGCCACAAAGTGGGGTGCTGAACTCATCCAAGAAACTGAAGTTAAGAACCTTATCATAGAAAATAATAGGATAAGGGGTGTTAAAACCTCGGACGGACCATTGTATGATGAAATTGTGATACTATCCGCGGGGGCGGTTGGAACACCAAGACTGCTCCTAAGATCGGGTATAAACGCAGGAGAAACATTCTTCATGGACACTTTCATAACAGTAGGGGGCATATTAGAGGATATACGATTCAATGAGGAAGTTCAGATGAATGCCATAATTGAAATGGAAAATTTCATATTAGCACCACATTTTGCCAGCCTCATCGCAAAAGAACTCAAAAGAGAAGGATACAAGGAAAAGGATATCATAGGATTAATGGTTAAAATCGCCGATGAGAATAATGGGAAAGTTAAATTGGATGAGATCACAAAAGAAAACACCCTAAATGATATAAAGTTGCTTACAAGGGGATCGGCCATTGCAGGTTCCATACTTTCAAATATTGGTGTGGAAACATCCACTATAGTTTCAACGCATCCGAGAGGCGCGCATCCAGGGGGAACTGCTCCCATAGGTAAAGTAGTAGATGAAAACCTTGAAACAAGTATAAAAGGACTTTATATTGCAGATGCAAGTGTGCTCCCGAGGGCCCCGGGCGCCCCACCTATCCTCACCATCATGGCCCTTGCACTTAGGCTCGCTAAACACATACTAAAAGGATGAATTTTGCATGTTTAAAAAATTCTTAATACTGGTATTGTTTTTTGGACTTTTTTCCATGGTTCAGGTTTCAGCAGCCAATATAGAAATCATATATAATGGGACTGGGGGAAATGTCACAGGGAATTATTATATTAGACAATACACACCCCACCATCCTATAACCCGAGAGGTCATCACAGCAGCTAAAAACGGCACTCCAATGGTAGTATTCGGTAATGGTTCTGGCAAGAATGTTATGATTGTTGCGGGTGTTCATGGTAATGAATTACCTCCGCAATTAGCAGCTCTTAAACTCATAGATTATCTTGCAGACAAGAAGATTAATGGTACAGTTTATATAGTGCCATTCCTCATCCCATCATCAACAGTAACGTCCTCACGTTATTGGAATGGTCAGAATCCTAATAGTATAGCTAATTACAAGGGGACGCCAACCAATAGGATAGTGCAAATTGCCAAGGAACGTTTAGTCCAAGCCTTGGGGGATTTCCATTCAACAAAACCCGGCGGAACTCCAGGAAAGGATGCTGTATTCTGTTCAAGAAAACCAACCTATGAAAGTTACAAGATAGCATATTATATAAGTAAGAACAGCCTCTCTAAACTGATAGTATATGAGAATGCTGGTTTAGAATATCAAGGAGCCCTAGAGGACGTTTGCAACCTTGGAGGCATACCTAGTGTTACATGTGAGGTTCTCTCCTCACATGGAACTGTGGCTTTGGGTAGTGTTGACAGATCATTTATGCAAATGATCCTATTACTAAAATATAATAATGTTATACAAGATGCGGTTTTATCAATTTCGCAGTTGGCTACAAGCGCGAATACACTAAAAGGTTACTATGAATCCTATAAGAAATTACCTAACAATGTCACCATCAACAATAACTATAATATGGGCCAGGTATTGTATTTGTTCTGTAAAGCTACATTAAATATAAATAGTGGCAGCACATCCATGATAACTGTGGGTAATGTTGAGAATGCCATGTTATCATCTGGAAACTATAGTAGGGGGAGGATTTATAAATCGGAATATTTAAAGGTTGCAGCGAATATCATAGGCTTTATTAAAGTTTATAATCGTGCGCCTAATTATGCTTTTACAAGCCGTGGTAAAATACCATTCCAGAAGCTTGTCTATATGTACAGTAAGATTCTAGGCTTTTATAGTGTCAATGGTAGGCTCCCAACTTACGTGAAGCTCTAGAATTGGGATTCAATTTCATCTTCGCTCATGAGCCTTTCACAGAAATGACACCTTAAAATCACGGGTTCTCTGTTGATAACATAGAATCGTGTTTTAACAGGTTCTCTCCTATTAGTTATGCAATTTGGATTAGGACATTTTAATATACCATGCACTTCATCGAGTAGGTGTACTTTCCACTTTTCCACTATCTCATAATCTCGGATTATGTTTATGGTTGCCTTGGGTGCTATGAGAGCTATTTGATCCACTTCACTTGATTCTAATTCCCTATTTTCCACTTTAACAATATCCTTCGAACCATAACGTGAAGATTCCATGTTAATAGCTACTGTAACCCTACTTTTACCATCTGGAAGACCTAGTATCTTCAAGACGTGCAAGGCCTTATTTGAGGTGATATGATCTATGACGGTTCCATTTTTTATCGGTTTAACTTTAAGTTCCTTGGGTTTTCTCAATCCGAACCCCCTACTTTATTATATATTCCATGAATTTAGCATATACTGGACGTGTTATGAAAACGCCTATGAGAACGCCTAGTACTGTTGTAAATGCGAAACCGGCTAACATTCCTATACCTGTAGCGCCCCTCGCGAAACCTACATAGGCTAATGGTAGCATAGCAGCGATTAAGGTACCTGCAGAAGCGAATATTATGAAAAAAGCTTCTCGGATCCTGAACCTTCTCCTGCGCCTTTTTACTCTTTCCCCGCCGAGTACTTCATCTGTCATGATTATTTGGTCATCTACTCCAGTCCCTATGGCCGCTAAGATACCTGCTATGGCGGCCAAATCTATGTTCCATCGTATGATGGCAGCAACACCTAGTATGAGTATGAGTTCTGCCAAGGTTGTGAAGAATATTGGGAGTACTAGGATGGGCGTCCTATAACGTGCGACTAGGATTATGATAATGGCGATGATAGCAAGTAGACCAGCTATTAGGGCTCCTTTTGTGAATTCTCCTCCGAGTTCGGCGGATACGTTGCTCACACCAATAATTTTAACCTTTACGGGTAGTGAACCGGACTTTAGGAGAGTTTCAACTTCTTTCGCCTTTAATTCTGCGGATTCTCTTGTACTTTCAGCGCCTGTTATTGCAACGTCGGTCACGGGTTTACCAGCTGCTACATCAGGTGATATTTCAGGGGAGGTTATGAGGCGATCATCCAAGTACATGTCAACCGGTGCTCCGGCTTTTCCCTCTGCAGCTTTTGCAAAACGTTTTGCACCATCAGTTGATATGCGGAATGGAACCTCCCATTGGTTCCCCTTTATTATGGGGGATTGTACGCTTACGATATCGGCTCCTGTGAGCACGGTCTTATTGTCGATTTTTGCTTCAAATTTACCTGGTGAACCAACTATCTTAGCCACTTCTTCGGGTTTTACCCCGGCAATTTCAATAATAACGTTTTGGCTTCCGCTGGCCCTTACCTTCACATCTTTTACGCCGAAAATGTTAAGCCTTTTATCAAGTACACTGGTTATGGTGTTCATAGTAGCGGAGTCCACAGGTTTTTCTAATTGTATTTGTATGATCGATCCCCCTTTTAGGTCGAGGCCTTGTGGGATTCCAAGGGTTGCGATAGCTGCTAAACTTATCAGTACTAATATGATGAGGATGATTGTCCTTGGTTCTCTTATGAATCGTGAAATTCCTTTTCTCATGATCTTGCCTCCAAGTACCATCTTAGTATACCAAGATTCATGAACCATGTTGTTAAAATGTCAGCTGATAATCCGATGATAAGAACTGCAGCTATATTACTTAAAACTTCGGCTTCTGGTATTAAGAATACTGTTACTATGTAGAGCGCGCTCATGGATGCTATTGCTGCTGCTGACATTGTTAACCCAGTCTTAATGGCTCCTATCGCCCTCTCGGTTATTTTACCTTTTCTTTGTTTAAGGACTCTTGTTGTGAGTAGTATGTCGGTGTCTACGCTGTAGCCTATTAGCATGAGGATCGCACCGATGGATGCGAGTGACAATGGAACTTTAAAGAGTGACATGCCACCTAATGCGATTATTATATCGCAGGCTGCTGCCATTATAACTGCAAGGGATGGTACCAAGTTTCTGAAAACTATAAGTACTGTTATGGACATGAAAAGGAAAGCGAACCCTACAGCCCAATAAATTTGGTTCATAGCTTCCTTGCCCAGTATTGGACCCACTGACCTGTAACTTTTGATCTTCGCCGTCCCTTTTAAGGCTCTTGCAAATTCATCAACTTGAATGTCGCTGCCCATTTGTACTGTTGCATCATATCCTTTAATTGAAATGACATTAACGTCTTTGATTTTTAGTTTTTCTTGGATGAAGGCTTTGAGTTCTGTTTGATCCATCTTTTTTTCTAGTGTTAATTCGGCGATGGACCCTCCTTTTAGGTCTACGCTTTCTTCTAGTCCATGTGTTAGTAGTATGCCAAGGGATGATAGTGTTATGATCAATGGTATGATTATAAGTAGTTTGTAGGATTCTAGAAGTTTTCTTTTCAATATTATTCACCTTTTTATCCTATGGAGTATATTTTAAGGTCTTTTTCAGCCATGACCTTTAATGTGTCCTCTTTGATCTCGTGAAATTGTTTTCCACCCGTTTTTATCGTGAAGGAGTTTATTATGCGGCCTCCTCTCGCTTTTATCTTTTCAGCCATCCTATCTATTACATTGTTTCCGCCTTGGCGGCTCATTGTGGCAAATAGTATGACATCTTTACCTTTTAATTTTAGATTGTCTATTAGTGTTATTATGGCGGGTGCTGGTTTACCAGCCCATGTTGGGGATCCTATATATAGGAGGTCATATCCGGTTAAATCAATAGTTTCAGGTTCTATTCTAGTCTTTTTTTCTCTTATAGCATCTATGATTGATCCTATATTACTTAGGAGGCCGTATCGATCCTTCAGATCTTTTATTTCTATGGTTTCGGCTGATAGTTCATCGGCGATAGTTTTAGCTACAGTTTCTGTTTTTTTTGTTTTTGAATAATAGATGATCAGTGCCTTTTTCATAATTTGACACCACCATATTATATTTTAGGGGTGTACTGCTGGAAGGTCCAAGGATGTTTTTTCATCAAACCCGAACATGATATTCATGTTCTGGATCGCCTGGCCAGAGGCCCCTTTTACTAGGTTGTCTATTGCTGATATTATAACAGCTCTTTTGTTGTCATCGATTTCAAAGCAGCCTATATGGCACTCGTTAGAGCCTCTGACAGCGCTTAAACGTGGCATTTCACCTTCTTCTATTATTTTTATGAATGGTTCGCCTTCATAGAATCCGGAGTATATGCTTTCAAGTTCTTTGGGGGTGAGATCTTCTTTTAGAAATGTGTGTACTGTTGTTAGGATTCCTCGGATGACTGGTACAAGGTGTGGTGTGAAGCTTACATTTACTGGGTGTTCTCGTGATAATTCTTGACGTATCTCTGGTGTATGCCTGTGATCTGTCACGTTATATGGTATGACGTTATCGCTACAATTTGGATAATGGGTCACGCTGGTGGGTTTTATCCCAGCGCCACTTACACCAGTCTTGGAATCTATTATAAAAGTTTCGGCTAATTTTTCATATACTAGTGGCATGCAGGCTAGTATTGCCCCTGTTGGGAAGCATCCTGGGTTCGCTACGAGTTTGGCATCCTTTATCTTGTCCCTATAAATTTCTGGGAGTCCGTAGACGGCATCCAAGGGGCTTTCATGTTTTATACCATACCATTTTTCATATGTTTTTATATTGTCGAATCTGTAATCACCGCTCAGGTCGACGACTTTTATATCTTGTTCTAGGATCCTTGGAACGATCTTCATGGAAGCTCCATGTGGCGTCGCTGTAAATATAAGATCTGCATCAATATTATCAATGTCAACATCTGAAAATTCAAGTTCAAGGTCTTGGAGGTGTGGGTGCACCCTATTTATGGGTTTGCCAGCATATTTTCTAGATGTTGCGGCCACGATTTCCACATTGGGGTGTTTGCTTAGAAATCTTAAAAGTTCGCCACCAGTATACCCACTAGCTCCTATAATACCTACATCGATCATTAAACCACCAAAATTTAACAGTTTTTGAATGTTTTATCATCGAATTTCATGCTTTTTATTTTTTTGATTATCTTGCAAGTGCTGTCGAGTGGGGCTTTTTTATATTTTTTCACTTTTTTAACTTCACATTTGAGACCCCTTTTTCTAAGTTCATTTTCAAGTTCTTTAATATTAAAGTCTTGGTCTGGGCCTATGGCTATAATATCAGGGTCTATTTTATGGACTATCTCAAACATGTCTGTTTCACTCCCAAGATAGGCCTCATCAACCGGTTTTAACATTTTAACAACTTCTAATCTCTGTTTTTCGCTTACAATGGGGATTCTTTTTTTTGCCCTTACAGTGGAGTCTCTTGCAAGGACTACAATTAACTTTGCATTTTTTCCACCGAGTTTTTTAGCCTCTTCTAGGAAGAAAATATGTCCTGGGTGTATTATGTCGAAGGTTCCAGTGGCCATCACAGTTTTCATAATATTTTTCACCTACTATGGGTCCTCATATTCTAGGGCTTCTTTGAAGTCTATTTTACCCTTGTATAAGGCTGATCCGATTACAACACCCCTTACACCAATCTTTTTTAAGAGTTCAATGTCTTTGATAGATGTCACACCACCAGAATATATGATGGGTATATTAACTGCTTTTACGAGTTCTCTTAAAGGTTTAATGTCCACTCCTTTTAATAATCCTTCGACGTTTACATTGGTGAAGAGTATGCTACCCGCACCTTTATTTTCAAATAACTTGGCCAATTCTGGGGCTTCTTTGGATGTTTTTTCTGTCCAACCTTTTATAACCACTTTTGAATCTTTGGTATCAAGGGATACCATTATATGCTTTGATCCATATTGTTTCGCTAGTTTTTCCACGATTTCAGGTTTTTTAATGGCTAGTGTGCCTAGGATCACCCTTTCAACGTCGAAGTCAAGCAGCTTCTGAGCGTATTTTAAACTCCTTATACCGCCACCTACTTGTACTGGGATAGATAATGATTTAACGATCTTTTTTATAATCTTAAGGTTCGTCCCTGTTCCAAGGGCGCCGTCGAGATCGATCAAATGGAGGAGGCTTGCACCCATTTCTTCCCATTCTATGGCCATGGCTACAGGATCGTCTATGATAACTTGTTCTGTACCTGGCACGCCCTGTACTAACTGAACGCATTTACCATCTTTTATATCAACTGCAGGTATTATCAACATCTTGTTAAAAGGGAACAACTTTATCACGGCTTTATGTTTGGTTATGCAATTTCTATTATTTGCCAGGGAGTTGTGTCTATGCCTTTTTTGGGCTTTATTGCATCTGCGCTTAAGATAACCTTATCGCCCCTTTTAAATATTATGGGGGTTTCTATTATTATACCATTCTGTGTGTTGAAAATGGTAAGATTTGATAATTTCCCATGGTTGATATGATATTTTCCATTTTTAACTTCTATGTCAATATCATTTGTGGTGTTATCTCTAAATATTATTAGAAGATGGAACTCATAGATGTCAGTGGTTGATATTTTGCCTTTTGTTTGTAAAGAAAGGCAAGTACCATTCTCACCGGCTTCAAAACTTATACTTGTAAGATCTATAGAATTATTAGACAGTTCCATTTCAGTTTCTATGGAATTGTCAAATTTTTTCACGTCATTTTCAGGATCTGTGAATATGATGTTTGAATTTCTGGTTACATTTATGGGGCGCTGGACTGAGAATAGTTCGTTTTTCTTTACGAATGATAAAAGATAGTATGAACCCCTTTTTAATTGGGACTTATAAGATTTTATCGCTGAGGCTTTAAGCTCTTCACTTTTTCCCGTTAATCGAAATTCAACCCAATTTTCTGATTTTGAAAGATAAGATGGTGGGGTTAAATAGGAATCCGGAAAATAAAAATGTGGTGTTGGCCATGTGTTTGATGGTGTATGGACAATGTAACCTAAGGTTGTGCAGTTGTAATTGAGTTTTGTCATGGCATATTCTACAAATCCACTTGTTACCCAATGATCCTCGTGTATGTCATTTGAATCTGGATAAATTATTATTGTAGGTTTGAAATCGTATATGACATCTTCTAGTTGTTTGGCTAAACTTTCACCAGTGTATGGGGCATTCAGATTATGTGAAAATTTATTTATGGAATGGGAGATGCCATTAGAATCCACATATGGTTTATCCCAATTTTGGGTTAGGAGATGAATAAGTCCCTGTGGATAGTCAAGGAATGTAATATTATAAACTAATCCTAATTGTTTCATTGCCTTTAGACTTTCAGAGTGCCTTTGCCATGCTAGATTAAAACCTCCATTGGTTATAATAACCACTTTAACTGGTATATTGTGACTGGTGCAATATCTTATAATCCCAGCGGATGAAATGGCTTCATCATCTGGGTGTGGCGCTATTATCATCACCCTGTCAGATTCTTTAATGTAAAGTGGAGGATAACCTATGTTACCGTTTTGAATAGCAAAAATGTACACAAAATCTGAGGTCACTAATATTAATAATAGAGTTCCACTCAATAATATTATTATTTTAAGCTTCATAATTTTTTTTCACCTAGACTATTAACTCAATTAATCAATTAATAAGCTTTTCTGTAGGAAATCAGGAATTGCGGGGTGGGTGGTGGCCATACGAATCATCAGTGAAGATAAGCACAGAACAGTCAATTTCTATGAATCATATCTTGTAATGAGAGCGAGTTTATCCGCATTCTATGTAAAGGATTAGCTTTTTAGATTTTTAAGGGGGAATTGTTTCATCGTTAAATGGCTTAAATTTCTTCTTTCGAATGTTGAAGTTTATTAGAGTGGTGACATGCCTTTGGAGGGTTATTTCCATGAGAGATGGTGAAAATTGTTTTAATCGTAGTATAGTATGAAAATTCCAAAGATCATGATAAAACCAGAAGCAAGTTGAAAAACCCCGAACGGCTCTTTGAGGATTAAAAATGCGAATAACGCTCCAAATAATGAAGATAGTGGGAATAATGAGCCCACTCTTGTTGATCCTATCTGTCTGAGGGCGAAATAAATTAATATGAAGGCAAATCCTATACTAAATATTGAAACAGAAAATAGGAATGGTAACATTTTAAGTGGGAATCTCAGGCTCATGTTAAGGGATAATAAAACAGATGTTAATATTAGACCACCAATGAAACTTTTTATAGCTGATATCCATATGAGATCTCTCTTTTTGCTGAGGAATTTACTTAATACAGTGTCGAGACTCCAAAAAAATGCCGCTCCGATAACGAGGAGATTACCTTTAATATTCTGGGTTAAAATTATATGATGGAATTTCCCATTAGTTGTTATTGACAATGCACCTAGGATTAATAGGAGAATGCCTAAAAGATCCTTCAATTTTAAAGATTCTTTGAATATAATTAAACTCATCAATATTATGAAGAAAACTTCAATATTTAAAAGGAGCGCCGAATTCACGGCGCTGGTTTCGCTAAGACCTTTAAGAAAGAGTAATGGGGCTATGGCAGAACTTGAAACGGCTGTCACAACTAAGATGAGATAATCGGAGGGTTTTATGAACACTTCACCATCCTTTTCACGATTGAGCATATTCAATATAAGATTCTTTAAGGGTGATTGTCTTATCAAAAATAGGAAGATCCCTGCTATAAGATAAGTTAAAGCCCCGATTAAAATGGGGTTCATTTCACTGACCATAATCTTATTAAGGGGTGCTGATAAGCCGAAGAAGATGGTGGCGAAGATTACGCTCACATAACCCCAGAAACGTTTCATTAATTAGCCTCCAAAACTTTGAACATTAACATCATAATGTGTATAAAGTTTATAAAATTTTAGGGTGGGGGTTGATACAAATATGAAGAAAATAGCATTGAAAATAGCATACATAGGCACGCGCTTTTATGGATTCCAAAGGCAGCCGGACCTACCCACGGTTGAAGGAGAGCTTATAAGCGCATTAAAAGAGGCTGGTCTCATTGAGGATCCGAAGGATGCTAGATTCCAAGCTGCTGGCAGAACAGATAAGGGTGTGCATTCACTTGGTAATGTTGTGACATTTTTCACACCATATGATGTCCATGTGAATCAAATTAATGATATTCTGCCACGTGACATTAAAGTATTGGCAAGTGCCTCTGTATACTATGGATTCAAGGTAAGATACCCCATTAGAAGATATTATCGTTATATATTATTTGATGATGATCTTGACTTAGAACTTATGCGTTTAGCGGCTTCCAAATTTGAAGGAACACATGATTTCACGAATTTCTCCAAGAGGATTGAAAGAAACCCTATAAGGAGGATAGAGTCTGTTAAAATCCAAGAAGATGATGATTATTATCTTATCGACGTGGTTGGTGAAAGTTTCTTATGGCAGATGGTTAGGAAAATGGTGAAGGTCATCGCTGATGTTGGAAAAGGGGAAATCGAAGCAGAAAAGGTTGATGAATTACTCAACCCAAAAGAAAGAATCTATATAGAACCAATGCCACCAGAAAACCTTATTTTAATGGGACTCGAATATGGGGTTAAAATCAGATTCAAAGAAGATGAGTATGCAATATCCTCATTCAGATCAATGTTGGAAGAAGAATTCTTAGAATATAAGAGGGCATCTATTGTTAGAAAAGTGATGAGGGATACCCTTATAACCTTCAAATAATATTATAAACAAAAACAATAATGTGAACAACCTTATGTTGGTACTTGTCGGCCAATTTAAAAGAGTAATTGGAGGATGATAAATTAAAAACTAATGGTGTTAAATCTCCCATTATAGTAGGCTTAGACCCTGGTTTAACCGTGGGCATTGCCATTTTAAACCTTAGAGGAGATCTTGTACACATTAATAGTATAAAAGAGGCCTCACATGCAGAGGTTATCATGGAAATTATGGATAAGGGTAAGGCTATTGTAGTCGGTTCTGATGTCCATCCACCACCCAAGATGGTTAAAAAGATTGCAACAACATTGAATTCTAGATTGTATACTCCAGAGAGGATATTTTCTGTGGCTTCGAAGAATGAACTTGTTAACACATTCTTAATGGAGAAAAAGTTGGATATTTCATTAGATGCACATGAAAGGGATGCCCTCGCAGCTGCGATCAAAACATATAGACACTATGAAAACAAGCTAAGACAAGTGGAATCTCGTCTTACACGTTTAGATATTAACGAGAGGGAACTTGATGAAATAAAGGGACTAGTGATCAAAGGTACCCCAATAACTAACGCCATAAAGAAAATCAGAAGACCAAAAGGTGTCGAGAAAATAACAGAAAAACCTGATATCAGAAAAAGACCAAAAGAGGATTTAGATGAATTGTCAGAATTAAAAAAGCGAATTAAATTACAGGAAAGGAAAATTGAACACCAGAAGCTTTTAATAAACAAGATTAAACGACAAAATAGGATATTAAGGAATAAGTTGCGAAGACAAAAAAGAGAAAATCTCAACTTAAAAAAGAAAATTGAAAGATTACATTATGAATACTCAAAGGACATCCTTCTAAATAAAGAATTATCATCAAAGATAAAGCTGATAAAAAAATTACAGGAAAAATATAACAAAGAAAAAAATCTAAGGGAAAACCTAGAGAGGAACATAAATTCACTATTAGAAATGAAGGAGTTCGAAGATAAAGGTGAAAAGCTCCCTGTAAAAATTGTGAAATCATTCACCAAAGAAGGTATAAAAGAAGCTTGTCAACAATGGAAAATAAAAAAGGATGATTTGATCCTCCTATACAATGCCAAGGGTGGAGGCTCCCAAACTGCGAAAATACTCACCAAATTAGCCCCAAGGGCAATAATAACAAGGGAAAACATGTCGCACCAAGCCCTCGGAATATTCGAGGATAAAGAAATCCCAGTAATCTCAGAGGAAAACCTATCACTTGAAATCCGTGAGAATTTCGCCCTAGTCAAGGCCAAAGATCTTGAAAAGGAAATAGAAAAATGGAAGAAAAAAATAATGGAAAAAAGAAGAAAAAAAGAAAAACAAAAACTTTGGAAGATAATAGATGAATACAGGGCTAAAAGGCGGAGAAAACATTAAAGAGAGTGGATTGTATGAAGATCGCTATAGTCATCGGCACCCGCCCAGAAATAATCAAAATGGCACCAGTAGTCGATGAAATCAAAAAAAGGAACATAGAGTTTTCCTTAATACACACGGGCCAACACTATGACCATGAAATGTCAAATCAATTCTTCCAAGACCTTGAACTTCCCAAACCAGATCATAACATAGGAGTGGGTTCTAAAAGCCACGCTAAAATGACAGCAACTGTAATGGAAGGGCTTGAAGACATCCTAAAAGAAGAAAAACCAGACATCGTCATGGTACAGGGGGACACAAATGCTGTACTAGCAGGCGCCCTAGTAGCGTCGAAAATGCACATACCAGTAGGCCATGTAGAAGCGGGTCTAAGATCATTTGACAAGACAATGCCAGAAGAAATAAACAGGATAGTTGCAGACACTTGCACACACCTTTATTACACTCCAACGGAAAAAGCAGCTTTGAACTTATTGTTTGAAGGCGCGGATCCGGAAAATATTATCATAACAGGAAACACTATAGTTGATGCTTGTCTTAGAAACCTTGAAATCGCCAAACGAAAATCCACTATAAGGTTTCCATTTGATAAAATTATCACTCTCACAATGCACAGAGCCGAAAATGTCGATAACAAGGCCAGACTCAAATCCATAACCAAAGCATTATTAGAATTAGATGATTTCACGATAATATTCCCAGTACATCCACGTACACGTAAAAATCTCGAAAAATTTCACCTCTACAAAATTCTAGCCAAAGCTGAACATATAAAATTAGTAAAGCCTTTAGGCTACCTTGATTTCCTCCTACTATTATCAAAGTCATATGCTGTCCTCACAGATTCCGGAGGTTTACAGGAAGAAGCCATAACACTTAACATACCATGTCTAACTCTAAGATACAATACAGAACGTCCAGAGACGGTTGAAGTTGGTGGGAACATACTTGTAGGCGCAGACAGAAAAAGGATAATTAACACTCTCAGATTAATCCAAGATGATCCCAATTTTAGGATGAAAATGATAAATGCCCCCAACCCCTATGGTGATGGTAAAGCCTCCAAGAGAATAATCAACGCAACACTCAATTTTTATAATAAAGGCAGATTAACCATAAGACCACCCGAGAACATACTTTCAAGTATCCAAAGAGAATTGCATTTCATAGAAGAGGATATAACTGTAGAATCTTTGGAAAAAAGAGACAATTGCAAGGTTAGAATAGTCTATGATGGGGTTAAACCAAGATTTCCACATCAGACAATGAACCTTAAAGGAAAACAGGTAATATGTGACATATATAAAATTTTGTGAGGAGATAACATGGATTTAATAGCTGTTTTTGGACTGGGCCATATAGGACTTCCAACCGCCGCACTTTTCGCCAAGGCAGGTTTTGAAGTTATTGGTGTTGATATAAACCCTGATATTGTTAATTCAATCAACCGAGGCATTTCACCCATAATAGAACCTGGATTAGATGAACTTCTCCTTGAAGTTGTTAAAAAAGGAAAACTAAAGGCAACAGACAATGGTGAATATGCTGCCAAAAGAGCCAACATAATGATAATGGTGGTCCCAACACCATTGGGTGCTGATAAGTCATCAGACCTTTCAGCAGTCATATCAGCATCAAAGACGATATCAAAAGGTCTTAAAAAGGGCGATCTTGTAATAGTTGAAAGTACTGTTCCACCCACCGCATGCGAAAGAATCATTTTACCAATACTCGAGCAGAGTGGCTTAAAGGTTTCAGAGGATTTTGGACTTGTATACACACCTGAAAGGGCCTTGCCAAATAATACATTATATGAGATGACACACAATGCCAGGGTTATAGGCGGCATTGACGAGAAGAGCACGGAAAGAGCTGTCAAACTCTATAATAAGATAACAAAAGGCGAAATAGTGAAAGTTAAGGATATAGTAACTGCAGAGATGGTTAAATTGATGGAGAACACCTACCGCGATACCAATATCGCATTAGCGAATGAATTGGCTATCATATGCGAATCACTCGGCATAGATGCCATAGATGCTATAGAAGCTGCGAATTACCACCCAAGGGTAAATCTACACATACCAGGCCCAGGAGTTGGAGGGCACTGTCTTTCTATAGACCCTTACTTTATAGTTGAAATGGCAGAAGCCAGAGGGGTTCCTGCAAGGCTGATTAGAACAGCACGCCAAATAAACGAGGAAATGCCCTACCATGTACTCCAACTCATAAAAGACGCCCTAAATGATACAGGGGTAAGTATCCGAAATTCTAATATAGGAATTCTAGGGGTAGCCTATAAAGGTAATGTGGCTGATACTAGAGAAACACCCTCAAAACCGCTAATAGACGCGCTAATACAAGAAGGAGCCCACGTGGTAGTACATGACCCCTATGTGAAAAAGGAAGTTATAAAAGCCATGGGAGCGGAACCTGTTACATTAGAAGAGGCTCTAAAGTGTGACTGTACAGTTTTAATGACAGACCATGATGAATATCGTAGGATAGAACCTAACATGGTCCGGGGGAGGGTTTTCATCTGCGCAAGGCCCATATTACAACCTGAAAAATTCAAGGAGAAAGGTATAATATTCAAGGGAGTGGGTCGTCCTTGAACCTACTAATATTTGAATATGCGACTGCCACGGGTATCCAGGATCCTAGTATCCTAATAGAGGGCAGATCCATGCTCGAAGCTTTACTCCAAGATTTATGGGAGTTTAAACCATCTTATCTCATATCTGAAAATTTTACTGGTTTGGTTGATTATCCCAATCCTATCATATTACGAGAAGATCTTTATTCATGGATTAAGGAAAATGCAAGTGAATTTGATGCGGCTCTTTTCATAGCACCTGAAGAAAACATGGAATTATATAAGTTAACTCGTTTATTGGAATCAGAGGGCGTCCAGATTATGGGCTCGGCCTCTGAAGCCGTTCTTATATGTTCTGATAAGCGTGAAACCTATAATGCACTTAAAGGTAAAGTACCTCTCATAGAAACATATGATAATGTCAATTTTACGGGGAAAATAGTGGTTAAACCTATCGATGGAGTTGCATGTCAAGGTATAAAAATTATAGAATCAAGTGAAGAGCTTGAAGAGGTAATAAAATCAACAGATTCTAGGATGATAATACAAAAATTTGTAGAGGGTGAACCTGTAAGTGTCAGCATATTATCCAATGGGGAAACGGCACTCCCATTATCATTGAATAGACAAAATATAGAATATAATGATGGTATATTGGAATATAGGGGGGGTGTCACACCATTTGAGCATGAAATGGCTGCTGATGCATTATTAGTAGCTAAAAGGGCTGTTGAATCTATAGATGGGCTCAGAGGATATGTTGGTGTTGACTTAATACTATCAGATAAGATTTATGTAGTTGAATTAAATTCTAGAATAACTACACCATACATCGCCCTCCGAAAACTCATTAATATAAACCTTGGAAAGGCTATTATAGCGGCGGTTAATGGTAAAATACCCAAGAAATGGAGTATAAATGGGGTTGCTGAATTTAAAAAGGGTAAAGATTCTATGATAATAGATATCATAGGTTGATTTGTATGAAAGTTGTGGGCATTGATATAGGTGGCGCGAACACAGACATAGCAATAATAGAAGTAGAAAGTGGTGAGCTAAAGGACATAAAAGTAAATTCCAGATACCTCCCCATGTGGCTTAAGAAAAACGAACTCCAGGAAACGCTAAGAGGACTCTTAGGTAGGGAAATGGAGGGAATAGATGGTGTTGGGGTTACAATGACAGCAGAACTTGCAGACGTGTACAAGGATAAAGAAGAAGGCGTGAAGGATATAATAGGGAGGGTTGAAGAAGTTTTCAACGTCCCGGTGGCATATGTTAGTTTATCAGGGATGCTAGATGCAGATACCGCCCTAAAAAACCCATTGGAAGTGGCGGCTGCTAATTGGATTGCAACATCCCAGTTAGCCGCCGCCATAAGCGAAAATTGTATAATGGTAGATGTCGGAAGCACAACCACGGATATAATCCCAATAAAAGATGGTAGGGAATGCGCAAAAGGAAGATCCGATCTAGAAAGGCTATCAACAGGAGAACTCGTATACACTGGAGTGCTAAGGAATAACCTCGCAACCATCGTAGATAAGGTCCCATTACATGGCAGATGGTATAGGGTTTCATCCGAGTTATTTGCCATAACCGCTGACATCCATCTAGTACTTGGCAACATAGACTACAAAGATTATACTTGTGACACGCCAGATGGAGCCGCTAAGACAATAAGAGATTCCATGAGACGGATAGCAAGGTTACTCTGTGCCGACCTTAAACTTCTAAACCAGCAGGACATAAGGGAGATAGCGGCATACATCTACCATCAACAAATATTGAAGATAGCCGAGGCCATCAGAGAAGTTTCAGATAGGGAAAAATTAGATAGGATAGTTACAACAGGACTTGGCATGAACATCCTCGGAAGAAAAGCGGCAGAAATTCTAGAAATGGAATGTAGGAGTATGGATGAATTTTTACATCCTCGAGCTTGTATAGTTGCACCTGCAATAGGATCGGCCATTATGATGGGAGATCACCTCACAAAAAAACAATGATTAGTACCATACATCTTTCACACCAATCAGATAGGCTATAATATTAGCTGAAAGGTGTAATATTACAGTTATTATTAGTATCATGAATATCATTTCCCAACTAAAATTGACAATAATGGATGCAAAGAGCATGGCGCCCACAGCAAAATCTAATTGATCCAGGATCGGGGCAGGCCGTCCCCTTTCTATATTAAAGCGCCTCTTCACGAAACTCCCACACGCATCACCAACAACCGCTCCGAGCGCCAAGAGAAAACCTAATAGGACACCATAGGGTACGTTATCCACTAGGGTGCCCTGTATCATCCCAGTTAGTGTTCCTAGTAGCGTTCCTATTATACTCCCCCGCCATGTAACCCCATCACCTATCAACCGCCTTTTATCAATGAACTGATATCCAAGATCAAGGGGCGGGCCCCCTCCAAAAATAAGGGCACTTACATTTGCTATATAAGCTGGCAGCATAAAGTATATTACATAGACAATACCTAAGATATTGATAGCATCAATTTCCATTGTAGTCACCAACATCCCTATTAGAAGTGGATTTCATAAATCAAGGGGATTGATGTATATAAACTTTAATGCCCTTATTAAAATTTTACTGGAATAAAATAGTTTCATGAAAAAATCATGTTTAGGTGGGAGTGTGGTTATCAAAAAAACCAACAGCCTCTGTCCAGTATGTCTTAAGAAGATCAAGGCAGAGGTGCTAGAAGGAAGTGAAAAGGTTATAATAAAAAAAGAATGCCCAGATCATGGTATTTTCGAAAATGTTTACTGGAGTGATAAAAAAGCATATGAGAGATTCTCTAGTTACGATTACAAGGGTGAAGGTATCTTAAATCCTCACACAGAAACGGATAAAGGATGCCCCTTTGATTGTGGGATTTGTCCACAGCACGAGAGTCACACAATCCTTGGTCTTATTGATGTTACCAATCGTTGCAATTTAAATTGTCCCATCTGTTTTGCAAATGCTGCTGTTTCAAAATATCTCTATGAACCATCCTATGAGGAAATAAGGCAAATGTTGCGCAATCTTAGAGATAATAGGCCAGTTCCAACCCCTGCAATCCAATATGCTGGGGGCGAACCCACAGTTAGGAAGGATATAGTGGATCTTGTCAAGCTCGCCAAGGACGAAGGCTTCACCCACGTTCAAATAGCTACAAATGGTGTTAAATTAGCCACGAAACCTGAACTTGCAAGGGAACTGAGAGAAGCTGGGTTAAACACAGTCTACTTACAATTTGATGGCGTTACGGAGGAGCCATACTTCAAGTCCAGGGGTAGAAACCTTTTACCCCTTAAATTAAAGGCTATAGAGAATTGTAGGAAGGTTGGTCTGGGCATAGTACTTGTACCGACACTCGTAAAGGGCATAAATGATCATCAGGTAGGAGATATCATAAAATTCGCGGTAAAAAACATTGACATAATAAGGGGTGTCAATTTCCAACCAGTATCATTCACTGGCAGAACACCAGCAGATAAAGTTGAAGAACAGAGGATAACAATACCAGATTTCCAGAGGCTAGTTGAAGAACAGACAAATGGCCAGATAAGAATAGAAGATTTCTATCCAGCATCTTCTGTCTGTCCCATATCAGATTTCGTAGCTGCATTAGAAGGCGAACCACAGGTCACATTCACTTGCCATCCACATTGTGGGACCGCGACATATGTTTTTGTAGAGAACACTCACGTAATACCTATAACACGTTTCATTGACGTGGACAGATTCTTCAATATACTTGAGAAGGACGTCCAGGACATTGAAGAGGGTGGTATAACCGGGAAGGCAAAGGCAATTGCAAGATCTGCAATAGAGCTTCCCAAGCTCCTTGATTCTTCAAAGGCCCCTAAGTCTGTGGATATAAAAAATATATTAATTTCAATATTTAAAGAGAGATCCTATAGGGCTCTTGGAGAATTCCATAAAAGGACATTACTAATATCTTGTATGCATTTCATGGACCCATGGAATTTTGATATCGACAGGGTTAGAAGGTGCGTAATCCATTATGCAATACCTGATGGGCGTATAATACCATTCTGTACCATGAATTCCATTTACAGGGAAGCTGTTGAAAGAAAATTTGCCAGGCCATTTAAGGAAAAATCTGCTTAAAGTGAGATATGATGAATGGTAGGATTATAACATCCTCGCGGTTGCACTTAACCTTAATAGATCTCAACGGTGAAAGAGGTCGCCTTGATGGCGGGGTTGGTATCACACTCAAAGATCCCAACCTTATTATAAAAGTCAAGCCCAATGGAGAACTTAAAATAGAATTTGAAGAGAAGAACCTTGAAGGGAATCTCATAAGAGAATATTCAGCAAAGATAGAGGAAGCAGCTAAAAGGACACTAAGTTACCTTAAAAGCGGTGAAGGATTCGATTTCATCATAGAAAAGACTTTCCCAGTCCATTCAGGCCTTGGATCCGGGACTCAGGTTTCCCTCGCCACCGCAAAGCTTATAACAGGTTTTCATGGGACTGAAATGGACTCGTGGGAGCTTGCGAGGATAGTTGGCAGGGGTGGGACGTCTGGGATAGGCGTGGCCTCATTTGAATATGGTGGTTTCATAGTTGACGGAGGACATAGTAAAAAAGAAAAGACTGACTTTTTACCATCATCGGCATCCAAGGCATCACCGCCACCTGTAATAGCCAGATACGATTTCCCAGAGGATTGGAATATTATAGTGGCCATTCCAAGGATTGACAGACAAGTATCTGGAAGGAAGGAAGTTAACATATTCCAGGAATATTGTCCCATACCCCTAGAAGAGGTTGAAAGATTATCCCATATAATCCTGATGAAGATGATGCCATCAGTCCTAGAAGAGGACATTGAATCATTCGGAGAAGCAATAAACGAAATCCAGAGGATAGGATTTAAGAAAGTTGAAAGAAAACTTCAACATCCAATCATAGACAAGGTAATAGATAGCATGTTATCAACTGGCGCTGTAGGGGCGGGTATGAGCTCATTCGGACCAGCAGTCTATGGAATCACTGACACAAATCCAAAAGATGTTCTAAGAGCGGCTGAGGAAGCCATGGGTGAGATGGGGGGCTTAGCCCTTATAACAAATGCTAGAAATAGTGGGGCTAAATATGAATAAGATAATACAAGGAAGAGTTTGGAAGTTCCCAGATAATATAGACACTGATGTTATAATCCCTGGAAGATACCTTAGAACATTCAATTTAAATGAACTTGCAAGCCACATCATGGAGGGTATAAGACCGGATTTCCCAAGTAAAGTAAAAAAAGGGGACATAATTTTGGCAGGTAAAAATTTTGGATGCGGTTCATCAAGAGAACAGGCCCCACGCGCCCTTAAACATGCAGGCATATCAGCGATAATAGCAAAATCATTCGCAAGGATATTCTACCGAAACTCTATTAATATAGGACTGCCAGTTATAGTAGCTGATATAAAAGCCGATGAAGGTGACATCCTCAAAATAGACCTAGAGAGGGGTATTATAGAAAATAAGACTACTATGGAAACATTCAAGATAAAACCGTTCAATGATTTTATCCTGGAAATACTAGAAGATGGCGGGCTCGTGGAACACTACCTAAAAAAGGTAGGCCATTAATCAATGAGGTAATCTGAGATGAGATGTCCCATATGTGGCTCGGAATCCCTCAAAGTATTGAAAAGTAAAACTGAATCCGATTCGAAATATAAGAAGATTAAGAGACTAATTCTAGAATGTGAAGATTGTGGGACAATATTCAAAGAAAATCTAGTTATTTCCAAGCCACTCGAGTACCCAGTGATCATAAGCCAATATGAAAAATCATGGAAGGACAAGGTCAAATTATACTCTGATGAAGAAATCGCGGTAGGAGACACTCTAAGCATAAGTGGAAGGCTCGTAGAGATAACATCTTTGGAACTGAAAAATGGTAAAAGAGTTGACAAGTGCAAGGCATTAGACTTGGCCACAATATGGGCCATACCATTGGATGCTCCAGCAAGAGTAGGAGTTTCTATAGACTTACATGGAAAGGTATTTTCAAGGAAACTCGAACTAGACAGGAATTTCACATTTAGGGTTGGTGACATATTCAAACTCGAAAATCATATCTTTCAAGTGAAATCTATAAAAACAACTGACAGACTCATCAAAAGGGGTGCTGCGCCAGCCCATAAGATCAAGAGAGTCTACGGGTCACCCACCAGGGGAAAATACAAGTTCGACCTTTCTGAAAATATCATATCGGGATCTTAATGTTAGAAGAACGCAAAAGAATGGTTGAAGACCTCGTGGCCAGAAATTATATAAAAACCGAGAAAGTGAAAAAGGCCATGGAGAAGGTTCCAAGGGAAAAGTTCGTACCCCCAGAGCATAGGATGAGTGCTTACCTTGACCAGCCACTACCAATAGGGGAGGGACAGACAATATCAGCCCCCCACATGGTTGCAATGATGTGTGAAGTCCTAGACCTTGAAAGGGGGATGAAGGTGTTGGAGGTAGGTACAGGATGCGGGTATCATGCAGCGGTCGTCGCGGAGATAATCGGGGAAGAGGGAAAACTCTACACCATAGAACGTATAGAATCATTATATAAACGGGCTAAAGAGAAATTGAAAGATTATAGGCAAGTTAAAGTTATCCATGCTGATGGCACGGAAGGCTGGGAGGAGGCAGCACCATATGATAGGATCTATGTAACCGCAGCAGCCCCAGATGTGCCAGAGCCCCTCAAAAGGCAATTAAAGGTTGGAGGGAAACTCTTAGTACCGGTTGGACGTGACAGATTTTACCAGGATCTTCTACTAGTGGAAAAATTATCAGAAGACAATTTCAAGACCAAAAACCTTGGTGGAGTAGCATTCGTACCTTTAATAGGTAAATATGGATGGCGATTTTAAAAATTTTTTTATAAAGAAAAAGATATAAGATAATAACTATTTTTTTGGAGATCAATTATGAGAGCATACATTGAAACATTCGGATGCACTTTTAACAAAGGCGACTCAGAAATAATGGCAGGAATACTCTCAAAAAAAGGCATAAGGTTAGTGAACACTATCAAAGATGCTGATCTCATCATAATAAATACATGCTATGTTAAACATCCAACTGAACATAAGGTCATAAACCGGATAAAAAAAGTCCGAGAACTTTATCCTTCCAAACCATTAATAGTAGCCGGGTGCATGGTGGAGATAGACCCTGAAAAACTCGAGAAGATAGCACCAAGGGCCAGTTGGATAGGACCACATAAAATCCATAGAATATATAAAGTGGTCAAAGGGGCGATAAGAGGTGAAAGAATAAAAGAGACGGGATCATATCCTATAAGGAAAGTTGAGATGCCCCGGATAAGATTCAACCCCCACATACACATAATACAGTTATGTGAAGGATGTCTTGGAGAATGTAGTTATTGTTGCACCCGTTTCGCCAGGGGTAGACTCCAAAGTTACCCTATGGAGGCCGTTAAAAGGGAGGCAGAAAGGGCGATAATAGAGGGTTGTAGGGAACTGCAATTAACAGCCCAGGATACGGCTGCCTATGGTAGGGATATTGGTGAAAGTTTACCAGAACTCCTCAATGAGATAAGTTCCATAGAGGATGATTTCAGGATAAGAGTAGGTATGATGCACCCTTTAAACGTGCTTGACATATTAGAGGATCTCATAGATGCATTCAAATCGGATAAAGTCTACAAGTTCTTACATTTACCAGTTCAAAGCGGAAACAATAGGGTATTGGAGG
The DNA here is from genome assembly GCA_030055615.1 of Methanothermobacter sp. Lineage (NCBI taxonomy): Archaea > Methanobacteriati > Methanobacteriota > Methanobacteria > Methanobacteriales > Methanobacteriaceae > Methanothermobacter > Methanothermobacter sp. The sequence goes on from JASFYN010000001.1 coordinate 510,222, forward strand.
ATATGGGGAGAGGATACACAGTAGAAGATTTCAAGTATATAGTGGAAAGTTTCAGAGAAGAAATACCCGAAATGTCCATTGCAACCGATATAATAGTAGGATATCCAACAGAAGATGAAAAAGCATTCCAAGACACTTGCAAACTTTTAAAAGAGATAAAACCAAACTTCATTCACCTATCAAAGTATAAGCATAGACCGAGAGCACTATCATCTTCACTCAAAGAACTAGACTTTGAAGTTGTTAAAAGGCGCTCAAGAATAATAGAAAAGATAAAATCAGAGATAACAATAGAAGATAATATGAAATTAGTTGGAACATCCCAGAAAATACTAATAGTCGAGAAAGGCCGGAAAGGAGGTTTCATAGGGAGAACCAATTCTTATATACCTGTTATAACAGAAAAAGCCGAACCAGGATCTTTCATAGAAGTTAAGATTAATGGAGCGACAAACACTTATCTTACAGCAACCCCAATAGAATAATCTTTCTGATGCCGTGGGCCGGACTTGAACCGGCGACATCCAGATCTTCAGTCTGGCGTTCTCCCAACTGAACTACCACGGCATATGGGCCGGACGAGATTCGAACTCGCGACCACCTCCGTGTCAGGGAGGTATCCTACCCCTAGACCACCGGCCCCCAATCCAAGATTGGGCTTCCCAGCCCAAATTTTCTTATAATTCTCATTAGAGAGTGCTCATGCCACTGAAAGGTTACACTCCTAGGGATTATTCGAATTTTTATACCATAACCTGAGCCCGGATCCCTTGTATTTATCACATATACCCCTTTGGAATATTTAAATTTTTCCCACTATCTCCTCTTCCTTTTAATTTGGAGGGTCTAAGGAAGTGGGAAGTTTTAATATTAATCATCTAATAAGTGTGATTCTAGTAAAGTTTATTAAATAGTATTTTTATACTGGGTAAACACTTGAGTTCAACTTTTTTTTGGTGGTTGTTTATAATGGGATATGAGATTATAGTCCCCTCAGTGTTGGTTATAGTATTGTATATAATCACTTATGGTCTTTATAAGATGGGCTTAGTTAATAGAAAGTGGCATGTAAATTTTTGGAATCTTATAATATTTATGGTATTTATAATTTCTGGTATTGGGGGTTTCATCCTTTTATTCATGCTAGAGTATGGTTTGAAAGCCCCTTTTAATCATCAATTGCTTTATTGGCATGTTGAGGCGGGCGTAGGCCTTGTGATCATAACCATATTCCATTTCCATTATTACAAAGGTAGTTTTTATAGGATATTTGGGGTGCGTTGAGTTGGGTTTAATGGAAAAAATCATCAAAAAATTAATATTATTGCTCCCAGCTATCGGAAGTTTATTATCAGTTGACGGATCCTGCGCTGCTTCTTGTCCATATGGGCTTGTAAATGATCCTTATCCTGGTCAGTGCCCACGTTATACTGATTTGAATGGTGATGGGTTCTGTGACTTTTCACAAACATCAGCTTCCATAGCAACAAATACTGGGGCCGATGAGATTCATCAAGAGAATGCCACAACTCATAATATGGAAGATATAAATGTTGATGGGGTGAATTATCATATTATACCTCTTACAATGATTATTATAGGGTTATATCTTCTCACTTTTCATCTTTTTAAAAAAGGGTACATTAAACGGTCAAAGTATAGAAGATTATGGAACTTGCTTTTAACATTTGGTTATATTGGGACTGGATTTACAGGTTTCTTGTTGGTTTTCTTCATAAAATTAGGTATCAGAACAGCTTTGAATCAACCTTTAACATATTGGCATGCTGAAATGTCAATCCTCATGGTAGTTGCGACAATTTTACATATACACATTTACCGGAAACCTTTCAAGTCGATATTCTCATTTTAGTCTTATAACACGTTTCGGTGTTACTATCATGTTTATTTTTTCATCATGCGGTTCCACAGGTACTTTTTTGATGATCTGGGTTTCATCCACTGTTGTTACAATGGGTGTTTGCTCTGTTATGGCACCCTGGTATTTGAGCTCTTTTATTTCGCGATCCCCATAACCTCCACCTTTACCCAGTCTGTTACCATTCATGTCAACGGCTACAGACCCTTCAACTACAAGATCGATTTTGGGGAAAACTTTTATGGGTGATCCTAACCTGTAAGCTCCTCTTATAGTGGAAGCGAATCTTTCACATCCTCTTGCATCATTTGCTCTAATATAAAGGTATCCTTTTTTGAGTCGTGGTGTGGGCATTATAAGGTCTTTACCATGGTATAAGGCTAGTTCTCTTACTGGCCGCTGTGCGGAATCTGGACTCGAAAATATCCTCTTGGAATTTTTCCATTCTATTGTCTTTGAAAGGCGTAGTGCAGCGGCAATTGAACCCTTGAAGTCTGGTATTTTACCATAGTCTCCTTTGGGTCTTCGGGAAATGCCAAGTTTATGTAGGCGATCCCATACTATTTTTCTGATTTCTCCTTTTTTCATTGATTTCCCGTTATAACCTTTGTACCGGCTATTTTATCAAATAATCTTAGTTCTTTGTTGTATCCTAGGATAACGTCTAATATTAATGGGAACCAGCAAATTTTGGGGAGATTCCTTATTATAACCTGTTTGTATTTTAATTCCCCTTCTTTGGAGACCACTTTTAGCCTCTGGTTTAATTTACCAATAGTTCCACCATGATATTCAAAGTAACTAAAATATGAGATCGTCAAGATAACTAAAAGAATTGGCCAATAATTATAAAGGAAAAATGAGTCCGTGAAGACAATAAAAGGATAAAATAATAAGGTTAATGCCCATATCATCAAATTGACCACTAGAAAATCTATGATAAAAGCGAAAAGTCTTCTTTTTATGATTTCTTCCATTTTAACCAACCTTAACATACTCTTGGCACCGGATCTGCTATAGGCGCCTCGATTATCCGCCTACCCCCAAGTGAGGTTTCGAGTATTACATGTTTGTCCTCTGTCACCTCACCTATTATCTGTGCTTCAGTACCATATCTCGTCTTCCGGATTGCCTTGAGTATTTTGTCTGCAAGTTCTGCTTCAACGCCCATAACGATTTTACCCTCATTCGCGACCTCATATGGGTCTATGCCAAGCATCTCAGAAACGGCCCTCACTTCCTCTTTGATGGGTATTTTATCTTCTTCTATTAGCATGCCAACACCAGATTTTTCTGCTAACTCATTAAGGGCATTTGCAAGACCTCCACGGGTGGGATCCTTCATGGCCTTCACACCCCCTATCTCCAATGCGGCCTCCACGATCTCCCAGAGTGGGGCTACATCAGATTTAAGGCTTGTTTCGAAGCCGAATCCTTCCCGGTAGGCCATTAATGCTATCCCATGGTCTCCTATGCTTCCTGTTAGGATGATCTTGTCCCCGACCTCGAGCCCGTTATCCCTTATTATTTTGCCCTTTTCTGCTATTCCTATGCCTGTTGTTGTTATTACCATCTTGTCAAGTTTTCCTTGTTCCATCACCTTGGTGTCACCTGTTATTATTGAAGTTCCGGTTTCCTGGGATATTTGGTCCATGGATTTTATGATTCGCTCTAATTCCTCTGAATTGAAGCCTTCACTTATTATCATGGCATTTGCAATGGCAAGGGGCTTGGCACCCATTACTGATATGTCATTTATTGTACCTGAAATTGCAAGTTTTCCGATATCTCCTCCTGGGAAGAACAGTGGATCGATAGTGTGACCATCAGTACTTATAACTATTTCATAGCCATCTAATGGTATGCTGGCAGCATCATCCAAGTCATCTAATCCAACACCACCATTAACACTCTTTTTCTGGATGTTGGAGAGGATTATCTCTGATATGAGATTTTGCATCATTTCTCCGCCTGCACCATGTGACATGCTGATCTTCATAACTTCACCTTTTATTACCTTATCATTATAGTATTATAGGAGAGTATAAAAATTGTTTCCCCCCAGGGAACATTTCTCAAATTTGGAGTTCATCACCTAGGATCTTTGTGGATCCGAAAAATTTATATAATTAGGCGTTAATTAGTAGATGATATAACTTTTTCTCTGGAGAACCCTCCAGAGGGGTGATTGATAGTATCATCTGACTTAAATTATATCATCTAATTCTAAATATAATATATTTTGAGGTGATGTTAAATGGCGATATGGCAAGGTAGGTCCAAGAGAAAACCAACAGGTGGAAGGTTGAAAAAGAGTAGAGGCAAAAGGAAATATGAACTTGGAAGGGAAGCCGCGGAGACAAGAATCGGTGAAAGGAAGATGAGGATAATAAGGACAATGGGGGGTAACAGGAAGTTTAGGCTTGTAACAGACACCCATATAAATGTGGTTGACCCTGACACCAATAAGGTGGAAGTTGCAGAAATACTGAATGTGGTAGAGAATAAGGCCAACCCTCACTTCGTAAGGAGGAATATCATAACAAAGGGTGCAATCGTAGAGACGAGCAAAGGCCTTGCTAGGGTAACTTCAAGACCTGGCCAACATGGCATACTCAATGGCATATTAATCAAAAAATGATGGTGTATAAATTTGGTTGATAACCTGAAAAAGGAGATAATTTCCCAAGTTGAGAAATTCTTAGATTACATCAATAATAAGCTCCCAGAGGGGATGGAACTCGAATATGAGGGATTCTACCGGAGGGGTTTCTTCGTAACCAAGAAGAGATATGCTCTAATCGAGGATAATACTATCATAGTCAAGGGCCTTGAACTAGTAAGGAGGGACTGGGCGCCAATAGCCAAGAAGACACAGCAGATGGTTCTCCGGGCAATACTAGAGGAAGGATCACCCAGAAAGGCTAAAGATATTATAAGGAGGGTTATAAGGGATATTAAAGAGGGTAACGTGCGAGTCGAGGACCTTATCATACATACACAGATTACCAAGAACCTTGACGAATATAAGCAAGTAGGCCCCCATATAGTGGCAGCTAGAAGATCACTTAAAAAGGGTAGGCGGATTGAAAGAGGATCCATAATCCGCTACATTATAGTGAAAGGGAAAGAACCAATTAGTCAAAGGGCGGTTCCGGCTGAAGATTTCAAGGGGGAGTATGACCCTGATTATTATATAGAGAATCAGGTTCTAGCTGCTGTATCCCGTATAATAACTTCACTTGGATACTCAACGGATGATCTTCTCATGTTGGCGAAGGGTGAAAGACAGAGTAGCCTAGACGCATTCCTTTAGGGGGGTGGATTTCATGTTAAAAGCCGTGTACTTCGATATTGATGATACGCTATATGACACGTCAAGTTTTGCGATGTTAGCCAGAAAAGCTGCTTTAAGTGTCATGATCGAGGCTGGATTGCCCCTCACACAAGAGGAGGCTTATCCTCTCCTTAGGGAGATCATAGATGAAAAGGGATCAAATTATGGTAAACATTTTAACGTGCTTACGAAGAGGGTTTTCGGCGAAGAAAACCCCCTACTGATAGCCTTGGGCGTGATAACATACCACAATGTTAAATTCGCCCTTTTGAGGCCATTTCCACAAACAATACCAACTTTGATATATCTTAAAGGTAAAGGTTATCATCTTGGGGTGATATCTAATGGTCTCACCATAAAACAATGGGAGAAGCTGATAAGACTTGGAATACACCACTTCTTTGATGATGTTGTCACTTCAGAGGAGGTAGGAGTCGAAAAACCAGATCAAGGAATATTTAAGGAAGCTCTCAATAGGATGGGTTGTAAGCCTGAAGATTCTGTCATGGTGGGGGATAAGTTTAAGGAGGATATACTCGGTGCACTTAATGCTGGTATGTCGGCAATACTTGTCAACTCCAAGTTAAAAGATGATGAGAAGGATTATATAAAAAGGGAGAAACTTGATATTGAGATAATATCCAATATAGGGGAGCTTAGAGATATCCTATAGGTGGTGTCCAGAGTGGATTATTATCATGATGAAAAAATGCAAATACTTTTTGAGGCTTTAAAACAGCCAAAGAGTCTTGATGAAATAGATTTATCAAGTGAATTCATAAAAAACCTTATTCTCAAAATCATAGCCACCTATGGGACAATAAAAGTTGAAAGGATCCATGAAATTACAGGATTACACGTGAACATCCTCGAAGAATGTATGAGAGAGATGGAAAATGATGAATTATGCGCTTCCATTGGTGGGGGTTTCCTATTCCCCACGGTGACATATACTATAAAAAGGGAGGGGAAAAACCTCGCAGAAAAACTCCTTAAAGAAAACCCATACATTGGCATGGCCCCAGTAACATATGAACTTTATTATAAGATAATGGAAAAACAACTTGAGGGAAGATTCCCCATCAAAATACCCGATGAGATCATTGAAGAAGCATTTAAGGATATTGTTGGTAGCGAAGAGGCTAAAAAGACCATGATTGAGGCTGCTACAGTTGGAAAAGGTTTTTTTATATATGGTCCTCCTGGGACGGGTAAAACCTTCATCACAAGTAAAATGTCGGATCTGCTTCCCCCAATTTTGATCCCACGTTATATCGAGTTTAATGAACAGGTAATCCAATTATACGATCCAGATTTTCACAAGCTTTGTGATGAACAACCAGAGGACCCAAGATGGGTTAAAATATATGCACCATTCGTCTTCACAGGATCTGAACTTACAATTGAAAGAATGGAAACAAATTTCAACCAAAATAAGGGAGTATATGAGACCTCTCCTATCATAAAAGCAAATGGTGGCGTTCTACTCCTTGATGATCTTGGAAGACAAAAAGAAGACCATAACATGATACTTAACCGTTTAATAATACCCCTCGAAAATAGGAAGGAAATAGTGTATATTAAGGGGGTTCCAGTCAGTGTGCATGCACATTTTATCCCTGTATTCTCCACAAACCTTGATATAAGTATAATGGATGAGGCCCATCTTAGAAGGGCACCCTTACATATATTCTTACAAGAACCCCCAGTAGATGAGATAATTGAAGTATTCAAGAGAAATCTAGATTTACTAGGAGAAGAATATGATGAAGATATTTTCGAAAGACTCAGATTAGTCTACACGCCCAAAGAGGATGGTGGTGAAGGATTAACCCCAACTTTTGCCCATGCTAGGGATCTTGCCCAAATAGCCCAAGCGGTGAGAATAAATCGTGAAATGGAAAAGATAGATGTTGACATACTAGAAGAAGCCCTAAAAAGGCATGTCCTCATAGACCTCCAAAGGATGGATATTGATATTGCAGAGGCGCAGCAACGCCTACGCACATTCAGGGTGGAAACTTCACAACTTGAAGAAGCTAGAGGGTTATTATTGGAGTATGGGGCAATTGAGATAGGTATTGAAGACGTTTCAATACTTTTAGAACTTAAAAAGACAATAAACCCCACAGTATTACTTGAATACCTTAATGAAAACAACATAGATCTCAAGAATGTTGAGATTATAGCAAAGAACAAAATTAGATTGCAAACTTCACAAATTGAAGAAGCCAAAATGTTATTATCAGAGTGCGAATTAGTTGAATTAAGCATTGAAAGCGGTTCAATACTTGTAGACTTTGAAGAGACAGTTACCCCTACACAATTACTTGAATATTTTAATGTAAATAACATAAATGTCAGGGATATTAAGATTATAACAGAAACTAAAAGGGAATTTCGGAAAATTATCCTCAGTAAAGGGGCATCTTCATGAATATCCAAGGGATAATTCTGCCAATTTTGGTTTCCCTTTCTGTGTCAATTATTTTCTGGTTTTTAGTAATGATAGTTCCAAGCTTGTTTCCAAGGGAGATGGCCAGGATACTATCATATTTTAAGAGGGGACCAGAGGATCCATTTGAGATAGCAACTATCCTGTCACATTTGAAGGATGATGGTTGGCAGAAGTTTTTTGCCATGGAACTTTTAAAAGGAAGATTCCATGAAAAGTTAAAAGAGCTTGAATCAAAGAAGTGTGAGGAGTGGGCGAGAGAAGTTGAATCCCAAAAGGAACTTTTAGAAAAGAGAAAACTTACAGACGATGAAATACTCCACATAGAAGCTGGTAAAGAACTGAAAAAGAGGTATGGTAACCTATTAAGGCTTGTGGAGGCGGATAAGTCAAAATTCCAGCTCAGTAAGTATGAGGAGGAATTTATAAAGATACGAAACGAGAAAAAGGATCAGATCAGCAAGTTAAGGGATAAATATGATGATTTCACTTTCTGGGCCTTGAAGAATAGGAACTTGTTAAAATATATCAAGGAGAGGGTCTTCTCTAATAAGGAATTCCAACTTTCGAAGATTAAGAATTCATCGAAAGAATGGGCTCTTATACACTTATGGGGATTAGAAGCGCCTCAGAGATATCAAATTAGTAAATTGTATGATAATCTCCTACTTTATATGGCAATTGTAGGGGATAAAAAGGCCATGATGGAATTGGCAATATCTCTTAGTTCACACGAAAAGTCATTAGATTTCCTCGATAATATCATAGAAAGGGTCGAAAATTGGTTAGCTAGATCTTAAACTGGGATTTTTTCTCGGTTATTATGAAAATGTTATCTGCAATGTTTTTTCTGAGCACGATCTTTGATCCCTTCACTTCTATTTCGATGGATTCTATTGGATGACTTTTTTTCAGGACTTTTATAAAACTTCCAATTGTTATCCCCATGTTCATGATTTTTTCCATGAACTTGGAGTCACCTCTTATGAAGGATACTTTTCCTTCTTCCATTTCTTCTAGTTGGGGTAGTGAGAGCAGGTTTTCGTCCCTTGAACCTATTTCTTTAAGGTCTTCATCTTTTCTTTTCACGCATTCGCTACATGTTTTGAATTTGAAGTCGCATGGAGGTATAGGGTTTTTATCAGGACAGTAACTTGGTTGTTTGAGTAGTTGACAGAGGGCTCTTTCAGCATCATCAGAAAGCGTATGTTCCATTTCACAAGCCTGTTGATGTATTTTGTCCCGTTTCAAATTTAGAATGTCATATAGGAACCTTTCAAGCAGCCTATGTCTCCTTATGACCTTTTCAGCCATCTTATAACCTTTCATTGTGAGTTTAACGCCCTTATATGGTGAATAATCCACAAGACCCATTTTAGCCAGCCTTTGAAGCATCTGAGTGACGCTTGGAGGTGCTATCCTTAATTCTCTGGATATACTGGATGTACTTACGATTTCTTGTTCTTGTGAAAGTTTATAGAGAGTTTCTAGGTATTCTTCTATGTTTTCACTTAAAATTTCCATTAGGTTCACCTAAATATTATCATGTCTCATTTAAGATCCATATAAATTTTCCTAGCCAAGTCATAAACCCAAAAAAGATTATTTATGGGAAGTCATTCACATTTTTATATTTATAATCCAAGAAGATAATATCAAGGTCAGCACTTTTCATAACCAAAAAATTTATGTAATCAATAATAGAAACAATGAAAATGTAAAATATTTCTAGTTTATGATGGGGGCCCGTAGCTCAGTCTGGCAGGGCATCTGGCTCTTAACCAGAAGATCGCGGGTTCAAATCCCGTCGGGCCCATCCAAGTTTTTAACAGTATATTATAAGAGTTTATTGCGTAGTTGATAGTTTTTTAGGTAAGGTGGTGCCTTTGGTTTTTGATTTCCATGACAATAAAGTGAAGATCATTCTCTTGGCATTCTTTACAATGGTCTCTATGGGTTTGATTTACTATTTCCATTTTATCTTACATATTCATGTTATATTCACTCATTTCTTTTATATTCCAATTATTTTAGCGACTATTTGGTTTAAAAGAAGATCTTTGATTTTAACTGGGATATTATCATTTCTACTTTTGGCTTCTTCTTATCTCGTATCATCTTTTTATCTTATTGAGGATTTTTTTCCGCGTTTTAATGTTATTTTTTGTAAATATGGTGGTCATATTTTTAGTTGAGGAAATAGACAAAAAGAGGAAGCAGATAGCAGAAAGTGAGGAAAGGTATCGTTTACTTTTTGAATTGTCACCCCAGTATATATTGATTTCTAACTTGGATGGGAAAATTTGTGATGTAAATGAGCATGTCAGCGAATTTATTGGGTTAGAAAAGGATAAATTGAGGGGTAAATCCATTTTTGATTTGAACCTCCTCCTACCTGAGAAAATAGATGAGGCTAAGGATCTGCTGAAGATTATGAGAGAGGGTGGGGAAGTTCCACCTTATGAAACGAAGATTTTAGACCCTATGGGGAATGAACGCCATGTTAAAATCTTCAGTAAGCCTATTAATGTCAATGGAAAGGATTTGATTATATTTGTAATCCAGGATTTGACTGATATAAAAGAGGCCCAAAAAGAGTTGGAGAATGCGCTTGAGGAGAAGGATCTGCTCCTTAAGGAGATCCATCATAGGGTTAAGAATAATCTTATGATAATTTCGAGTCTTTTAAGCCTCCAGGCAAGATATTTAAAGGATAAAGAGGCGCTTGAAATCTTTAAGGAGAGTGAGAATAGGGCAAGATCTATGGCATTAATCCATGAGAGGCTCTATCGTTCTTCTAACCTTAAAGAGATCGACATGATGGAGTATCTTCAGACACTTGCCAGGGGTATATTTAGTAGTTACGCCCCCCAGGGGGTTGAACTCAACTTCGACATTGACAAGATAAAAATGGATATAGAATTGGCCATACCAGTTGGTTTGATAGTGAATGAGCTTATAACGAATTCATTTAAACATGCCTTTCCAGAGGGTGAAAAAGGAGAAGTTAGCTTAAAGTTGAAATCCTTGGATGGTAAAATCTTCCTTGAGGTGAGTGATAATGGGGTGGGCTTCCCTGAAGATCTTGATTGGAGGAATACAGAATCTTTGGGTCTTCAATTAGTTAAAAGTTTAGCTGAGCAGATCAACGCTAAGGTTCAGATGATATCAGATAATGGAACAACCTTCAAGTTAATAATACCAGAAGTTTCTATGGAGAATATGAAAGGATGAAAGTTATTCTATTTTTTTGAATTCTTTTTTTGGCGCTCCACAAATTGGACATTTTTCTGGTGGTTCATCTTCGACTGTATTACCACACCAATTACACACATAATAGTCTACTTCCTCGTTTTCTCCAAGGTTTTCGAGGGCTTTTCTATAAAGTTGTTCATGTATCATCTCAACTTTATTAGCAACATCAAAACTCCATGCTGCTTGTTTTTCACCTTCATTTTTGGCTTCTTCAATAAATGAGGGGTACATTTCTTCGAATTCATGGGTTTCTCCATCTATAGCCTCTTTAAGATTTTCTTCCGTGGTTTTAATGGCATCCATGGCCTTTAGGTGATTAAAAGCGTGCACCGCCTCTGCAGCTGCTGCAGCGCGGAATAGTTTGGCTATTTGAGTATATCCTTCCTCTTCGGCTTTTTTTGCAAAGGCTAAGTATTTTCTGTTTGCTTGGGATTCCCCTGCAAATGCTTCTTTCAAATTTTCTAATGTCGACATTATCATCCACCTCCAAAAGGTAGACAAAAAAAGGGGGGAATGCATGTGGGGTGCTTACCATACTGTGAATGTATTCTAGCACCCCCCATGCAGATCATTTCATTGTTTTAACGGCCAATTCCACATCTTCTGCTTTAACTGTCTTTCTACCAGCATGCTTTGCGAATTTAACAGCTGATGCTGCTATTTCTTCACCCATTTTCTCCAAAACCTTTGCTAGTTCTTCTCTTGCATCATTACTTATTCTCTCTGCACCGGCATTTTTTATGATTCTTCCAACTGGTGCTACTGGTAATTCAACCATATTTTCACCTCCAAAATAACCTAATAATTACTCATATTTAAATCTATTGATTATACTTGAATCTATGAGATTAATTTAACCATAAGATTACAATGATAATCGATAAGATAAATCACAAAATTGTAATTTTCCCCAGGCCAGATCCCATGAAAAAATTGAACCCAAAAAATATATTGGACACCATGACTTGAAATAAATTATAAAGAAACATTGGGGAATGATAAAAAAATTTATAATATTAACCTATCATAGAATAAAAGGGATTAATCATTAACAGAAGATGATATTATGGTTGACACCTTAAAAATCAGCCCACACACGAAAAAAGTATTAGAAAAAGCCATAGATGAGCCAATATCCTCAGAGGATGCGCTTTATCTAATGAAACTCCAAGGAAGCGAATTGCACGGGCTTTTCATGACAGCAGATGCTGTGCGGCGAGAAATTGTCGGAGAAGAAGTTACATTCATAAAAAATTGGAATATAAACTTCACAAACATTTGCACAGGCAACTGTGGCTTCTGCGCTTTCAGAAAGAACCCAAATGAGAATGGATCATATTTCATGCAAATACCTGAAATACTCAAAAGGGCTAGGATGGCCGCGGCAAATGGAGCAATAGAACTATGCATACAAGGAGGCCTACACCCCGACGTGGACACATACTTCTATGAGGATATTTTAAGGGCCATAAAATCCGAGCTCCCAAAAATACACGTCCACGCATTCTCACCAATGGAAATATATTATGGATCAAAAAGTGCGGAACTTTCGATAGAGGAAACTCTAAGGATACTTAAGAAGGCAGGATTAGATTCTATGCCAGGAACGGCAGCTGAAATCCTAGATGATAATATTCGACGTGTTATCTGTCCAAAAAAGCTCAATACGAGAGAATGGATTGAAGTGATAGAAACTGCCCATAAAACAGGCATCCCTACAACCTCAACCATCATGTATGGTCATATAGATGAAGCTGAAGAAAGGATAAAACACCTTGAAATTCTGAGATCTATCCAAGAGCGTACAGGCGGATTCACAGAATTCGTACCATTACCTTTCATGCACAAAAATACAAGAATATACCATAATGGGCTTGCGAAGGCTGGGAGTACTGGGACGGAAGACTTGAAACTTTATGCTATTGCAAGATTAATGTTCAGAGATCTTATAAAGAATATACAAGCATCATGGGTTAAACTAGGATTCAAATTCGCACAAATGTGCTTATTGGCAGGGGCAAATGATCTCGGCGGGACACTCGGCGAAGAGAACATTTCAAGATCGGCTGGGGCGTCATACGGCGTTAGCGCGGAAGTTGAAGAAATGAAAAGAGTTATAATAGATATTGGTAGAACACCCGCTATGAGGGACACACTCTATAGAAGAATACAACCAGTCACTCAACCCTATCTATGATTATCCTGTCACCTTCCTCCACTTCTTGGAAGATTTCAAGGTTTTCTATGATCTTACCTATATGGTTAACCTCAGAATAAGGTTGACTTGACCCGAAAAAAATACAGAAGGCATAACCTGGAGGCCAATAAGATATATCACCCATAGTAGCTGTTTTGGACGGATTCTCATATTCTATGGTCAATGGTATGTCAAAGTAGACCTCTTCAAGCCATATGAGGGCTCTGCCCTCCAATGGCAGATTATCATAGATAATCCGGGCCGTTTTAGGGTTTCTATCATCCAATTCTCCAATCGCATGACCTTTCCCTTCGACTTCTATCTTGATCCTCATCTTTCATACCCTCCTGGGAACCCTTTCTAAATTTGGGGGGGTTTCTCACTTTAAAACTCTTTTTAGATTTATTTGACCTTTTAGCTTCTGAAGGGCTAACCCTTGGGAAGTGTGTTGCCGCCAACCAGCTTAAATTAATGGGGGGACATTGAAAATCGCCTACAGGATCCTTTTATCGGGAAGTTTAGTTAAACTTTCCCATTCTTTGATTATTTGAACGCCACTTGAGGTTCCTATTCGATCAGCTCCAGCCTCTATCATGGCAAGTGCGGTTTTAAGATCTCTTATACCACCAGAGGCTTTAACGCCCATACTTTTCCCTACCACAGATCTCATCAGCTTCACATCTTCTAAAGTGGCTCCTTTAAGGTTGCAATAAGAAGTTGATGTTTTAACATAATCCGCACCGGCTTTTTTACTTATTTTGCAAGCTAGTATTTTTTCTTTTTCTGTTAGATATGCTGTTTCTATTATGACCTTGACTATATTGTCTTCGGCGACTTCAACCACTCCTTTTATATCCTCGGTGACAAGGTCTAGTTCTCCGGATTTTAGCGCCCCTATATTTATAACCATGTCCAATTCACTGGCCCCATCTTTTATAGCCTCTTTGGCTTCAAAGGCTTTTACTCTTGGGGTGGTGCTGCCTGTTGGGAATCCTATAACAGAACCTACTTTTACTGGTGTGCCATTGAGTATTTTGGATGCTAATCTGACATTAGTTGGGGTTACCATTACACAGCCAAACCGGTAATGGGCAGCCTCCTTACATAATCTTATTATGTCATCTGTTTTTGCATCAGCTTTTACATTTGTATGATCTATGAGACGTGCAAAACTTTCTTTTTCCATATTATCCGCTCATTTTAACATTTTTGCCATGTATGGGCCCTCTTTTCCGTACCCAAGCCTTCTGTAATAATTTCTTACCCCTATTCCGCTTGTGATTAATATTTTTTCTTTGTTGTTTTTGAGGGCTAATTCTTCTGCCCAGGATAATAGTTTCTCTCCATATCCTGAATGTTGTCCAATGCCCTCTCCCGGTTCGCCAAGGGGGAGCATGGGCCCGTAGACATGTAATTCTCTTACTAGGGCCGTTTTTTCGTTAATTTCTTTTCGGTGGGCTTTCTTGGATGGTAGTCTTAGTCTGAGGAATCCGATGAGAATATTATTTTCAGGGTCTTCGTAGGATAGGAAGAATTCTTTTCCACCTGTTGCTTTGTAGACTTCTTTTAGGGGTTTTATGTTGTCTGGGTTTATATTGGCACCCTCTGATAGTCTGTGTCCTATTTCTCTGCATCTTATGCATTGGCATTGTATGCCTTCTTCTTTGAGTTTCTTGTAGACTATTTCTCCAAGGTTTGATTTTTTAACCCCATCAACGATTAGGTGTGATGGTATATCACGTTGTATTCTCATTGTACGAACCCATTTTGGTAGCATTTTCTTTATTTGGACGATTAATTCAGCCGCTTCTTCTGTATTATATGGTTTGTATTCTCCTTTTTTCCATAACTGATATAGTTGGCTGTTCTTTGTAACTAGGCATGGGTATATTTTTATCATGTCGGGTTTGAAGGATGGGTCTGAGAACAGTCTTTTGAAGATTCTAAGATCCTTTTCGAAGTCTGCGAATAAGCCTGGCATGAGATGCATTGCGACTTTGATCCCTGAATCTCTCAAGATTCTGTTAGATTCTATAACATCCTGGATGTTATGGCCTCTTTTTATTCTCTGGTATATGTGGTTGTATATTGTTTGGACTCCGAGTTCTACTCTTGTGACTCCAAATGATAGCATCCTATCTACGTCTTCTTCTTTGCAGTAGTCGGGTCTTGTTTCGAATGTTAGGCCGACGCATCTTATTGGTGCTTTTTCGTTGGCTGATTGGACCTCTTTTAGGGGTATGTGATCGTTATATTTTGGTAGTTTTATTTTGAGGTTTTTGATCTTGGCTCCGAAGTCTATCATTGCCTTTAGGCATTGTGTTATGAACCATTCCTGGTAGCATAGTGTCTGGGATGGGAATGTGCCCCCCATTATGATCAGTTCTACTTTATCTGTGGGGTGTCCTATGCTGTGGAGTTGCTTTAGTCTATTGTATACTTGGTGATATGGATGGAAATTGTACATTCTTGCTCTGAGTGCTGCTGGTTCTTCTCCTGTGTAACTTGGGGGTGCTTTTTCGCTTTCCGGACAATATAAGCACCTTCCATGGGGGCATGGATGAGGTTGGCACATTACGGCTACTATCGCAACCCCAGAGATTGTCCTTGTAGGTTTTTTTCTTAAAAGTTCTTCTATGATTTTTCTTTCTTTTTTTGTGGCATGTTTTAGTATTGTGGAGTTGCCTATGAATTTTTTAAGTTTGAAATCCTTACAAACTCTGCGTTTCAAATTTTCGAGTTCTTCTCTTGTCTTTACCCTTCCTTTGACTATTTCTTCTATTATTAAGCGACAGGCGCTTTCCATCCTCTGAATTTCCTCCTTCAGCTCTTTGTTCTTCTCATGATGTCAAGGGTTCTTATGAGGTCTGTTTTTGATATTATCCCGACGAGTTTGTTGTCTTTGAGGACTGGTAATCTTCCAAGGTCGTGGCTGGTTAACTTTTCCAAGGCTGTCATGGCATCATCATTGATATCTACTGTGATAACATCCCTTGTCATCACTTCTTGAATGGGGGTATCTTTTTCGGCGTTTGATAGGTCATGGAATGTTACTATACCTTTAAGTTTGCCATTCTCTGTTACAGGGTATCCCATGTGCTTGTATTTGAATACTGTTTTAAGGGCTTCTTCAACTGTTGAGGAAGGTTTAAGCGTGATAGGCTCTGGTGTCATTACATCACCTACTTTAACCCCTTCAAGTAATGATGATATGAATACTAGCCTGTATTCTTGTTCAGCGCCGATATAAATGAAAAGGGCTATTAATATGAGGAATAGGTTGAAGAATATTCCAGCCATTGCCATGAGCACGGCGAGAAACTTCCCAAGGTTCGCGGCGACTTCTGTTGAACGTAGATAGCTCATCTTCTCTGCTAATAACGCTCTTAATATTCTGCCACCATCCATTGGAAATGCTGGTATCAAGTTAAAGAATGCTAGCACTACATTTACTAGTATGAAATTGGCCATAAATTCTGTTATTGCCTGTGGGAATATTCTTGTGGATCCTATGCCATAGAGGGTGAATGCTATTATCAAGTTTGTTAGGGGTCCTGCGATGGATATTAAAAGTTCTTGGCGGGGTACGCGAGGTATTTCCTCCATCTTGGCAATACCACCTATGGGGAGTAGGAGTATTTTCTCTATTTTCACTCCGAAATGGCGTGCTACATATGAATGTGCCAATTCATGGATGACAACTGTCACAAAGACCAATGTTATAAGCACAGCAAGCTCTAATGAAATTAAATTTAAAAATGCCAAGAAGTATATGGAGATTATCAATATTAGGAATGAAAAATCTAATTCTATGGGTATACCGAAAATCTTGAATATTTTTATGGATGTTTTCATAGATTAAATTTTTATCCTATGAAAAAATATATATTCCTATTATAATAAGATATATTATCGTAGAGAGTTGGTGTTTTGATGTTGGTCTCTGAACTTTTAGGTAAAAAGGTTCTTGATAAAAACGCCCTAGAAGTGGGTAAGGTATCTGATATGGAGATAGACCTTAAGAAGGGGATGATAAATTCTGTGATCATATCGAAAGGAGAGTTATCCCTCAGGCCACAGACATTCATCGTAAATATCGACGAAATACAGAAAGTGGGTGATTATGTTATAATGGATATAGCCGTTGAGGAGGTTTCAGAGACTCCTAAGGAGGAACCGACTAAACTTTCACCTGAAAAGGAATAATAGAAATTTGGGGGGTATTATATTGGAGATAGTTGATGGGAGAGGAAAAACGATAACTGTAGGCTCTATTGTGAGATATACCGGTACCGGTACTACTGGGGAGGTTTCAGGGCTTAAAGTAGAGGATAATCAAGGATGGGCTAGGCTCGCCGACTCAGACCTATGGTATAATACTGAGTATCTTGAAGTGGTGGACAAAGCAGAGTTTGAAAGAAAAGAATCTGAAAAGAGGGAAAAGATAGAGAAGCATCTTAAGAAGCTTAAAAAGATGCGAGAGGATCTTGAAGAGGTTGACATGGGCTCAGAGGTCTGTGATGGTGGAGGTTAACTTTTCGAGTTTTTTCCTATTTTGGATCAGCTCCTCCACCCTACTTCAGATTCTTGAGTATAAAAATTGGGGGGTGTGAAATATTAATGGAACTAGATCACTTGGACTTGTAACATTAATCCTAGGAGTGCTGATATTGATTTTCCCATTGGCATCCATATTTACACTCAGCGTTCTTAGCGGAGTCGCCATCCTATTTATAGGATTATGGTTGTTCATTCTAGGGGCAAGAACATGGTCAATCAGCAAGGGACCTGGTATACTCTACCTGATACTGGGTATATTTGGCATAATCCTGGCAATTGCCATTATAGGTAACATCACATTATTCAGTGTTTTAACGGCATTCTGGATTTACCTTGTTGGTATAATCCTGATAATAGCAGGTATAGCAAGTTTATTTGCTAGGGAGGAGAAGTCAACTAGAATAGCCAGCTTAGCAGTGTGTATAATAGGGGTCATATATCTGGTAGTGGGGACATTCGCAAGGGATCCTATCTTCCTTGCTTGGTTAATCGGCTTAGCACTTGTCATTGATGGGATAGGGCTTCTCATATAACCTCAGGGTCTTGTACGCTGACGCAGAACCTGCAAAGAGCACCTGGAGTGTCCATTTGCTTTTCTTTAACAGGACAATAATAAACATTTTTTCTTTTTTTCACCATTAATCCACCTGGAAACCGGGTCCCAACAGGGTGTATCGGTTCTTCTCTTATGAATGTTGCATATACACTTATTATCCTTGCAATTTTCTGGAAACACTTCTCAGGCTTATCCTTGGCATTCTTGAGTTGCTCATCAAGAAATTCTATAAATTCAATTAATCTTTTAGTATTTACTGGTCTGTTATATTCTTTTTTATCCTTTTCATTTTTCACATCTCTCATCCTATTGAAAAAGGCCTTTGTAAATCTTTTAATAAACTCTTCCCGCTCCCGGGCTGACATATACTTAGTTTCTTCCCTTAGGTAGATTGTCGCATCCATTATATCTTTTATTGAAATCTTTGAAGCTTCCTTTTTAAGAATCTTTAAAAGATCTCTTTTGGTCAACTTTTTGGGGATGCTGGTCTTTTCAAGCATTTAAAGCCACCTTGGGGTCTTGGAA
Organism: Methanothermobacter sp.; assembly: GCA_030055615.1. Taxonomy (NCBI): domain Archaea; kingdom Methanobacteriati; phylum Methanobacteriota; class Methanobacteria; order Methanobacteriales; family Methanobacteriaceae; genus Methanothermobacter; species Methanothermobacter sp. Next base: position 528,986 of record JASFYN010000001.1, read on the forward strand.
TGCTACGCACATGTCACATGTTGCATTCTTGTTGTCTTCTTGTTTTTCTTTGACTGGACAGTAAAAAACGCCCTTCTTTTTCCTTACAATAAAACCTCCAGGAAATGGCGTCCCTATAGGATGAAAAGGCTCCTCTTTTACAAAAGTAAAATAGAGTACAGATATTATAAGAATTTTTGATGCTTGCATCTCAAATAAACGACGGACGCAGTATATAAATTTTGCAAGATCAATTTTCTCTTCACTATGGAAACTTTTACTTTTAAGATCCATGAGGGGGTCCATGAAACTTTGCGTATACAATTTTATATACCTTTCTCTTAGAGGCTTGTTAACATAACGACATTCTTGCCTTATAGAACTACAGAATTCTATCACTTCATCTATACCAATATCCTTTGCTATTGTCTTGAGAAGTCTAAAAAGCTGTGATTTTGTTAATTTATCTTTTTGCATATTTTTTAACAGCAGCTGCCATTCTGGGGCCAATTCCATCAATTTTCTGCAGTTCATCTTCACTCACGTTCTCTAGGTTATATCCAAATGTTTTCACAAGTCTGCGGGCTCTTATACGGCCTAGTCTTTTCACCCCTACAACGAGTGGTATTATATCCTCTTTAACGCCATAATATAAGCGTGCCATTAATATGTCAAGTGCATGTGAATGGTCATATACTCCTGTGACTTCACATATTTCCTTGAAGAATTTTATGAGTTGGGATGCTTCATATGCTGCTCTACGGGTTGAAGCAGCATATACATTAAAGAGGTTTTCGATCTCATATTCGCTTCTTTCGTTTATCCATTCTATTAGGGATGCTGCGGTGGCCTCAATGTTGCCCACATCCATGACGAATATACCATGTTCTTGGAGTTTTTCGCGGACACTATCCTTGCCTTTACTGGTTTTGAATGATATGATTGGCATGTCAGGGGTTTTGCATATTTCATAGATTAGTTTGTATGTGTCGATTTCGTCCATTTCAGTTGCGAGGTGGCGGAGTTTTATACTTGTTTCAACACTATAATTGGAATTGGCTATGAGGAGTCCGAATGGCGTGGCCCTTAAACCTGAAGGGGTTGGTTTTATTATCTCGTTTTTGATGAGGAATTTTATTGAAGAGTTTATTTCATGTTCAAGACTATCAGCAAAGATGCTCATGTTGGGATTTTTGGTAAGCTGGTGGCCATAGAATGTTTGTTTAAAGAATTGGATCAGATCGCTGGGGTTGTCTGATAATCCTGCTGCTACTTGTCCTATTATCTGGTGGTAGACTGCATCCTTGTTTTCTATGAGTTTTGAGTTGGTGGGTTCTATTTCACCATGTATGTAGTATTCTTCTAGTTGGTATGCTTCTTCTGGGTTTTTTGCTATGAGATATGAGTATCCTACTTGGTCGTATTGTGGTCTGCCGGCTCTCCCTGACATTTGTTCATAATCAAATACTGGTATCCATTTGGGTCCTTGTCGGGTCCATCTTGTGTAGTCCCTTATGATGACGGTCTGGGATGGTAGGTTAACACCGTACATTAGACTAGGCGTTGCTGTGATCATGTATAGGTTGCCGTTTCTGAATTCATCTTCTATTATCTCTCTTTGTTTGGTGAATAAGCCTGCGTGGTGGAATGCGACACCTTCCTTTATGCAATTTGCGAGTTTGAGGCAGGTGAATGTTGGTGGTGATCCGCTTTTTTTTGGGATTTCAAGTATTTTATCAGCGACTTCGTTAAATATTTCTTTGGCCTCTTTGGGGATGCTTTTTTGTATTTTTTGGGATACGAATGTTGCTAGGGCTTCTGTGAATCTTCTTGTTGATACGAATACGAGGATTTGGTTTTCGTCTTTGATTGCTTCTTGTAATATCTTAACTATGGCTTCGTTTTTTTCTCGGGCATTTAACATGTCGAGAGTTAGGACTTCCTTGTAGAGTGGGACTGGGCGATAATCATGTTGTATCACCTTCGCATTTAACCATGCTGCTATCTCCTCGAGGTTGCTGAGGGTTGCTGAGAGTGCTATTATCCTTATTCTAGGATTTAAGGACATTAGCCGGGTGATTGCACATTCTATTGTGGGTCCTCGTGTATATTCTCCTATCATATGGAATTCGTCTATTATTAGTAGGTCTATCTCGTTTATCGTGTTCCATGAGAAGCGTGTTAGTATGTCGAATGATTCAAACACCATGACTGCAAGGTCTGAAGATCTCGGGTCTTTACCCACGGTGATGCCGTGCTTTTCAAGTTTTTTGAATTCTTTAATTTTCTCGTTTTGGATGGATATGAGTGGGACCGTGTAGATGACTTTTCCACCTTCTAGTATTGTTTTTATAGCGGCCATGAGGCCTAGTAGTGTTTTTCCGCTTGCTGTTGGTATTGCTAGTATATAATTGTGTTGGTTTTCGAGGTAGCCTTGTTTGATTGCTGCCTTTTGTGCAGGGTTTAGTTTTTCTATGGATGGGTAACAGTCTTTTATTATTTCCATAATGGCCTTTTTGGTGTTCATTTTTGTTCACTTTTCTTTTTTTCCACTACTTTTATATTTGATATCCTTGTATGTGGGTATTGACCTTTTTCGTCTTTTTCGAGGCTTTTTACCATATCCCATATTGTTAGAAGTGCTACGCTCACTCCTGTGAGGGCTTCCATTTCCACTCCGGTTTTGCCGTTGCATTTTACTGTTACCTTCACGGTTATTTTGTCGTCTAGGATTTTGAATTTCAATTTTGTGCTTGTTATGGGTAGTGGATGACATAATGGTATTATGTTCCATGTGTTTTTGATGGCGTTTATAGCAGCTATCTGGGCTGTTGCGAGCACGTTACCCTTTTCTATCCTCTTTTCTTTGATTAATTTTATCGTGTCTTCTTTGAGGCGTATTTCTCCTTCTGCAGTGGCTGTTCTTCTGGTTATGGGTTTGGAGGTCACGTCAACCATGTGGATGGATTCTTCATGCGTATGGGTTAATTTCATTATGATCACTAGTATGGGGTTTTTATGGTTGAAAATTTAGCAGCCTTTTTTAATCCATTTTTTCCTAGGCGTTTTCTCCCTTTTTCATCTGAAAGTAGTTTGTCTATTGCATCTGCTAGTTCTTTGGGGTTTTTGGGTTCTATGAGGATCCCCACACTTTCGTCCACTATTTCGGGTATGCCTCCAACTTTTGTGGCTATTATTGGTTTGGCCATTGCCATGGCTTCTAATAATACTATGGGGATTCCTTCAGAGACTGATGGTAGGACTATTATGTCTGCGGCGGCCATTATGTTATTTATATCTGTTCTGGGTCCTGTGAATATAACATCTTTGATGTTCTCTTTTTCGACTATATTTTTTAGTTTTTCTAACAGGGGTCCTCCACCTACTATCACTAACTTTGAGTCTCTTTTTAGGAGTTTTTTTGCTTTTAGTAGGTATTCAACACCTTTTTGTGGCACTAGATTACCTACGAATAGTATGATTGGTTTTTTTGTCCCTATTTCTTCTCTGAATGAGGTTTTAATTTGAGGGTTGAATATCTTTGTATCTACCATGTTATAAGTGACGATTATCTTCTTTTGGGGTATTCCTAGTTCCATGACTTTTTCAGCTAATTTTTTGCTTATAACAAGGACCTTTGAGGCTTTTTTGAGTATTAGTTTGATGATTGGTCTTAGTATGCTTTTGGAGGATAATATGAGGGCGTCTGATCCATGTACGGTTACGTAGTATGGTTTTTTTGTTATGATGGATCCTATTAGTGCTATGAGGCCTGGGGGGATTATATAGTGGGCGTGTATAATGTCGATGTTTTCTTTTCTGATTATTTTGATTAGTTTCTGTGTGGCTGTGAGTGTGAATATTAGCCCTCTTAGGCCTTTTATGTTTATTGTTGGGGCGGATGAGACTTTTATATTGTTTTTGTCCTCTATTTTTTCATGTGGGTATGTTAGGACGTTTATGTGGTATCCTTTTTCTTTTAGTTGTTTTGCTAGGTTGTAGGTGTGTGATGCTACTCCTCCGAGGTGTGGTGGGAATTTACCTATCATGATGACCTTTTTCAATGGACTTCCTCCTAGTTGAAGGTGTGATTTGGTTTTGTTTTAAAATTGGTGTTGAGTATTCTGCCCTTTAGGTTGAAGATTAGCACATCGAAATCCATAGGGTAGTTTTCTTTGCATTTTTTTCGTATTGATGATGCTATGCTATCGAATACTGGTTGTGTTAGTCCTGCTTCGTCTAATTCGGTTATCATTCTTTCTACTGTCCTTTTATTGAAAATTTTGACTAAAAGGCGTCTTGGGGCGCCGTTTAGTGCTGCATGGGCTGTTATTATTTCACGTCTTCCATCCGCCACACTGTTTTTTGTGTTGAATATCCCGGCGCTTATTTTTATGAGTTTACCTGCATGGCCTAGGAGTATGATCTTTTTAAAGCGTTTTTTAGCGGCTATTTTTAGCATGTATCCTGGGAAGTTGCCCATTTGTATTATTCTGTCTTCTTCAATGTTTTTGAAGTATTTTTTAGCTATTTTTTCTCCTATGTTACCTGGTACGAATACTATTTCCTTCCATCCTCTAGAGGCTGCTATGTTTATTTGGCATGCTAATGACTTTTTATATGCTTTTGAGGACATTGGACGTGCGATACCTGTTGTTCCAAGTATTGATATGCCCTCTTCTATTCCTAATCTGGGATTCATTGTTTTTTTAGCGATTTTCTTTCCCTTTGGTACTGATATTTTTACGGTAGCCCCTTCTCCTGGGGATAAGTATTTTTTTATATTTTCTTTTATCATCTTTTTTGGGGTGGGGTTAATTGCAGGTTCTCCAGGGGGGACTGGGAGTCCTGGTTTTGTCACTTTACCTACGCCCTCACCCCCTTTGATGGTAATCTTTGAGGAGTTATTTAATTGGACTGTTGCGATTATATCTATGTTCACTGTTACATCAGGGTCATTGTATGGTTTTTTTATGACTGATGCTCTTGCTTTATTCTCTGAAAGTTTTTCCACGCTTTTAATGTCTACTTTTAATTTGCCGTAGGGAGCGTCTACAGTAACCTTTTTGATATTGTTTTCGCCTTTTAAATGTAAAATAGAAGCAACTGCCGCTGCTGTGGCGGCAGTGCCTGTTGTTATACTGAAATTTTGGCTCTTTTTATTCATTAAAATCTTAAAAAGAAGATTCTTCCAATTCTTCCTTTATGGCTTCTATAAGCTCCTCTTTACTAGGAGCTCCTATAAATTTCAGGATACCATTCATGGCTATCGCTGGCACGGCCATTAAACCATATTCAATTGCTCTTTCTCTGTCAACCATCACATCTATTTGTTCAACTTCTATGGCATCACCAAATTCTTTTTTAGCCTCTTCAACCACTTCTAGTGCCATTGGACAATATGGGCATGTGGGTGATGTGAACACTTCAATCTTGACTACCATAAATATTAACCTCCATTTATCCTTTTTAAATTCTTGTTTCAATAAATACTTATCCCTTCAATAAGAGGATGCGACTATCAATCGCCATCAAAAAAAGTAAAAGGGTTATCATCCTCAAATGAACACAAGCGAATCCTATACACTAAAACGACAAATTTTCATCCTCATAAGTTAAGCGTTCCAACAAAAGGGCCTATTGATTTTAAAAAATAGGATTTTAAAAGCCCAACAATACAACAGTGATAATATAACTTAATAATCCCATAAGAATGAAAGAATCTGGAGTTTTCGGATGTTCATTAAAACTTTCGGGAAAAAATCCCACCCCAGATAATCTTTTTGAGCATTTTTCAAAGTTTAGAAAAAGCCTCCACTTACGGAGGTTGAAAAAATTTCATTCTTCTTAAAAAATATTATATAATATGAATAATAATGATAAATATTAGGGGGTGGAATGGTATAGTGAAAATAAAAGTTCGTTCACCCGGTTCGGCCACTATAATCAATGCTATCGCAACCGGTAAGGGTTCGGCCTTCGCTATCCAGCGCCATGTAACAGCAGAAGTTGAACTCATACCGGAAGGAATAAAATGTGTCTGTGAGGAGGACATCGACACGACCTTAATGAGAACATGCGCAAAATTAGTCCTTGAAAAATATAATATAACCAGCACCGGGTTAAAGATTAAAACCACATCTAACTTACCAGTAGCGTCAGGACTTTCAAGTAGCAGCGCAACCTCAAACGCAATAGTAATGGCCGCATCCAAGCTCATAGCAGAAGAATTTAGCCTAGAACCCCTTAAAAGATGGGAGATTCTCAATTTGGCTATTGATGCTTCCTTAAAAGCTGGGGTCACAATCACAGGAGCATTTGATGATGCCAGCGCTTCATTCTATGGTGGATTCACAATAACAGATAACCTTGAAAGGAAGATAATCAAAAGGGGACTCATGGAAAATCAAAAGATATTAATATATATGCCAAAGAGAAAATCCTTAACTGCAGAATCCAATGTTAAAAGGATGAAGATACTCGCACCCCTAGTAGAGATAGCTTTTAAAAAGGCCCTAGAAGGCGACCTATACAGGGCATTGACCTTAAATGGTATAATATACTGTGCAACACTAGGATTCAACCCAGAAGTTGCAGTGGACGCCCTAGAAGCGGGTGCGATCGCAGCAGGCTTATCAGGGACAGGACCAGCATTTGTCAGCATAACAAGAGAAGAAAAACAGGATGATATCATAGATGCATGGAGCTCCTATCCTGGGGATATAATCATAACAAGTGTTGACAACCAGGGCACACAGTTTAGGTGATCTCCAATGAGAAAATCAGAGGCCAGACAACTTTTAAAAAAATCCAGAGAAAAAATAGACCTTATAGACGAAAAAATATTAGAACTCATTTCTGAGAGAACCTCTTTGGCAAGGAATATAATAAAAGCAAAGATGGCTTTGAACATGGACATCTGGGATCCTGAAAGAGAAAAACAAATCGAAGAAAAGACGAGGAAAATCGCCAAAGAAAACAAAATCGATGAAGACAAACTTATAAAAATCATGAGAATACTCACAGAATTAAACAAAATGGAACAAGAACAAATACTCAGGAGGAAATAGGCATGGGGAATATTAGAACAGCATTCGTTAAAAGGATAGCTAAAGAATTAATAGAAAAGAATCCTGGGAAATTCACAGTGGATTTTGAAGAGAACAAGAAGTTAGTCGAGAAATTCTCAACAGTAAACACAAAACACCTCAGAAACAAGATAGCAGGTTACATAACACGACTCATGAGGCAACAGTCACAATAAGAGGGGTAGGTTAATGTCACTTATAATCGCAAAATTTGGGGGCACATCAATAGGGAATGGTAAAAGGATAAGGAAAGCGGCCCAATCAGTAGTGAAAGAATACATGAAAGGAAACAAGATAGTAGTAGTAGTATCAGCCATTAACCGAACAACAGACGAACTTTTAGAGATCGTGGAAGAAGCCACAAACAATACCATCACAGAAAAACAACTAGCTGAAGTAGTTTCTATGGGTGAAATGACCAGTGCAAGGATATTTTCTTCAGCCCTCGAATCCCTTGGTGTGAAATCCGAATACATAGACCCATACAAGAGCGAATGGCCAATAATAACAGACAGCAACCTCCTAGATGCTAAGGTAGATCTTAAAACAACAATAAAAAAATCCAAGATACTCTTAAAGCTCCTAGACCAGGGTATTATACCAGTTGTTTGCGGATTCTTGGGAAGAGATAAACATGGTTATATCACCACCCTTGGCAGAGGGGGGAGCGACATCACAGCATTTCTACTTGGACGTTGCCTAAATGCAGATGAGGTTATAATAGTCACAGATGTTGGAGGGGTCATGTCAACTGACCCAAACAAACTCCAAGAAGCTAAAAAGTTAGATAAAATCTCGGTAGAGGAGATGAGGGACCTGGCCACCCACGGAGCCCAAGTACTCCACCCACACGCCTTGAAATATAAATTACCTGAGATAAAGGCTAAAATAATAGGATTTGAGCATGGAGATCTTTCAGCGCCTGGAACAGAGATCATAGGCCCGTCAAAAGAAGAGCAACTGAAGACTGTAACATTTAATTCAGAACCATTAGCCGTGCTCGCAGTAGTGGGAGAGGAAATTCTCAACAAGCCAGGCATACTTGCCAAATTAACATCCACCCTATCTAAAAAAAATATTAATATTATAGGCGTGTCCACTGGAAAAAATTCCATCACATTATTCATCAAGAAAGAAGATGCACAAGAAGCCCACAAACTCTTACATGATGTTGTAGTTGAAGACGAAAACCTAAGTTCCCTATCCCTTGGCAGAGATATTGCAATGATCACAATTTCAAGCCCAGAATTTATAGATACGCCAGGGATAATCTCAGAGATCACAGAACCATTAAGGGAACATAATTTGAATATTGTTGAAATCTCATCATCACAAACCTCTGTGGTGATATTTGTTGATTGGGATGATGGGAAAAAAGCTTATGAACTCGTAAGGGGTGTTTTAAAATGAAAATAGAAGGAACGATCGTAGCCATGATAACCCCGTTCACTCCAGATGATGAAGTGGACGAGGATGGGCTACGAGAAAACATAAACTATCTGATAGAGAATGGGGTTGATGGTCTCCTAATCGCGGGGACCACAGGCGAATCAGCCACCATAACCCACGAAGAACAAAGGAGGATGATAGACCTCCTAGTTGAAGAAGTCGATGGTAGGGTAACCACCATCGCAGGAGCCGGCAGCAACTCCACAAAGGAAGCCCTTGGGCTTGTAAAACACGCCGATGCAGCGGGAGCCGATGCTGCGCTCGTCATAACGCCATACTATAACAGACCGCAACCACACGGCCTACTAGAACATTACAAAATACTTAGCGACGCGGCAGAGATACCCTTGATAATCTATAATGTACCCTCAAGGACAGGGACAGATATCGATGTTGACACTGTTCTAAAATTGGCAGAGGAGGATAATATAATAGGACTTAAAGAGGCCAGCCCAGACCTTGACAAGGTATCCCAGTTGATGAAAAAACTCATGGAGAGGGGTCTTGACGATGAATTTGTCATACTATCTGGTAACGATAATCTCACACTCCCAATGATACCATTAGGGGCTAAAGGTGTTATATCAGTTGTTGCAAATGTTGACCCTGCCAGGATGTCAAGGATGGTTAATGAGGCTCTTTCAGGGGACTTTGAATCTGCGATGAAAACCCACTATGAATTATATGATCTTATGAAAGGCTTGTTCATTGAAACCAACCCTGTACCTGCTAAGGAAGCATTAAATATGATGGGCAAACCCGCTGGCCATGTGCGACCACCACTAGGTCAACTCAAAGAAGAAAACAGGGCAAAACTCAGGAGGATACTAGAGGATCTCTCATTACTTTAAAGGTGAGATAACATGATCAGGGTAGCGGTAAGCGGTGCTTGTGGCCGGATGGGTTCAAGAATCGTGAGGAGAATAACAAAAGAGGATGACATGGAAGTTGTGGCAGCCATAGAAGCGCCCAACACACCATTTAAAGGAAAGGATGTTGGAGAGGTTGTAGGTATAGGTCCAATCGGAGTTAAGGTAACCCCCGCAGAAGAATTAGAGGAGGTCCTCAAGGATTCGAAACCTGATGTAGTTGTTGATTTCACAATAGCGGATGCGGCGGTAAATACTGTAGAGAAGGCTTCAAAACTTGGCATCAACCTCGTGGTGGGGACAACAGGTTTTTCAACTGAACAGTTAGAAAAGATTAGAAAAGACGTCAAGGAAGGTAATGTTAAGGCTATAATTGCACCTAACATGGCTGTGGGCGTTAACGTCTTCTTCAAGGTACTTGAGGAACTTTCAAAACTTTTACCGGATTATAATGTTGAGATCATAGAAGCACACCATAAACATAAAAAGGACGCGCCATCAGGAACTGCTTTAAAGGCATTGGAGATAATATCAGCCGCTACTGGGAGAGACCCTGATAAGGTGAGCGTATATGGCAGGAGGGGTCTTATAGGTGAACGTTCAGATGATGAAATAGGAGTACACGCCATAAGGGCTGGTGATATAGTAGGAGACCATATAGTGCTTTTCGCTGGTGAGGGTGAAAGACTTGAGATGATCCATAGGGCACATAGCAGAGAAGCCTTTGTTGGTGGTGTTATCCGGGCCCTTAGATTTATAGAAAAAGCAGAACCAGGCAAAATATCAGATATGAAGGATGTATTAGGAATCAGGTGATTATAATGGTTGATGTGGGAGTCCTAGGCGCGACTGGAATGGTCGGCCAACGCTTCATAGAACTTTTGGATAAACACCCCGAATTTGAGGTTAAGGTGCTTACAGCTTCTCCACGTTCTGAAGGAAAGCGATACGAGGAAGCTGCTAAATGGTATCTTCAAAGTAAAATGCCAGAGTCAGTTAAGGACATAAAAGTTGTGGGGACAGACCCCTCTAAGGTGGGGGATGTTGACATATTATTTTCGGCCCTACCAGCTGATATAGCTGCGAAAGTGGAGCCGAAGTTCGCAGAAAAATATGTAGTGGCTTCAAATGCTAGTGCGATGAGGATGGAACCTGACGTGCCACTGGTCATACCAGAAGTTAACCCTGACTTCCTAGACCTTATAGAAGTTCAGCAAAAAAGGCGTGGATGGGATGGTTTCATAGTCACGAACCCAAATTGTACTACGATAGCTCTTACATTGACTTTAAAGCCCATACATGACCATTATACTATAAAAAGAGTTTATGTAGCTACTATGCAAGCTGTTTCAGGCGCTGGATACAATGGAGTCCCATCAATGGCCATAATAGATAATATAATCCCCTATATTGGGGGTGAAGAGGAGAAGATAGAGACAGAGACGTTACATCTTCTTGGCGAATTAGAGGATGGTAAGGTCACACCTGCCCAGTTTGGTATAAGTGCATCTTGTCATAGGGTTCCCGTACTTGATGGGCACACAGAGGCCGTCTTCATAGAACTTGAGGAAGATTTTGAAATCGATGATATAAAAAGGGTCATGGATGAATTTCAAGGGATACCGCAGAAGTTGGAGTTGCCTTCCGCGCCTGAAAAACCAATAATTGTAAGGGAAGATGAGGACAGACCACAGCCACGTATGGACAGGGACGAATCCAATGGGATGGCTGTTACGGTTGGTAGGCTTCGAAGGGATGCTGCATTTGAGAATAGTCTAAGGTATGTGCTGGTTGGTCATAATACGATACGTGGAGCTGCAGGTGCATCAATATTAAATGCAGAGTTAATAAATGAGATAATATTCTAGAAATGTTCGAGAGTCTACTGGAAGGTTTGTATCATCTGAATCTTTTATTACTTTATTTTTTTAATGTTCAAATGCGTAATCCTTTTTTTGATTTTTTGATGCCGATTATAACATTTGCGGGGACCCAGGTATTCTGGATAATCGTGTCCATAGTACTTTTCATCTTTTTTGGTGATAAGGGTAAGAGAGTGGCTTTCACATGCCTTTTAGCCCTTTTTTTAGGCTATTTTTTGAGCGAGTTTTTAAAGGCCATTTTTCAAGTTCCCCGCCCATTTGAAGTTATAGGGTGGGTGAGGCCTTATACCCTTGTTGGGGGTTATTCTCTACCTTCTGGTCATAGTATAGCTGCCTTTAGCGGATTTTTAATCCTTGGGGTGAAATATGGTAGGCTTCCTATTTTCTTTTTCTTGGCTGTTTTAGTGGGAATTTCCAGAATTTATATGGGCCTACATTATCCATCAGATGTTATTATGGGAGCTTTAATTGGGATATTATGCGCATTAATTTCTCTTAGGGTTGAAGAAAAATTTTTTAAGTTTTTGAAGGATAAATATCAGAGAGGATGAGCAGTGATTTTTTTCAAGTGATTAACATGTTTCTTAAAGATTCAGAGAAAGAGGAATTAAGGCGTCTTGTTAAGGCATGCATGCTTGAAATAAGTAAATTAGAACTGGAACTTGAAAATTGCAAGAAGAGAAAGGATGAAAGTGAAAAGCTGGAAAGATTAGAGAAAGAATTGGCAAAGAAAGATGAGCGCATAAAGGAGCTTGAAAAATTTTTAAAGGAAAAGGATAAACTCATAGAGAATCTGAATAAGATTTTAAGCGAAAAGGAAGCCCAGATCGAAGAATTAGAGAGAATAAGGGGATACTTTAATAAGTTGACAGCAAAGCCTAAAAAGAATCTTACGTCATTTCAGTCACAAATTTACAGGCTATTACCAAAGGGGAAGGCCACTACTGAAAAATTACATTCTTTCATACAAGATATAGGATTCAAGGATTTGAAGTATGAGAACATGTTACAGATTCTTCGAAACCTTGAAAGGAAGGGCTATTTCAGATCTTATAATAGGGGTGATGATATAATCTGGGAAAAAATTGAAAAATAGATTAGGTGATTTTTGCAACAAGCTCGGCGACTTTCTTTCCGAGGTTCCTGGATGTTTCTATGCCGAATTCGTCTTCTTCACAGTCTTTTTCCCCGCGTCCAACCCCTGTTCCACCATAGTGTGCTGTGGGTGAAGCATCTCCCACTACTATCATTTCATGTATTAATAGGAAATTGTGGATTGCATTACATGTTGTTTCTTGTCCACCGTTTCTTGAGCCTCCTACTGTTACTGCCCCTCCTACTTTGTCCTTTAATTTGAAACCTATTCTTAGAGGCCTTGTCCTGTCCATGAAAATCTTTGTTTGTCCTGTTACATTACCGAAGTAGACAGGACTGCCTATTATTATACCATCAGCTGTTTCTAGTTTCTCTAATAATAAGGGGATGTCGTCTTCTATTGGACATTCACCTTTTAGGCAAGTGTCGCATGCCTTACAAGGGTTTATATCATGTTCTGCGAGTTTTATAAGTTCTGTTTCAATTCCCTTTTTTTCTGCTGCGTTTAATGCTTCCTTGACTAGGAAGGTTGTGTTACCATTAATTCTTGGACTTCCCACTATTCCTATTATCTTTGGCATAATATCGCGTCCTTTATTTTTTCCCAATGCAAAGCTTTAGATGTTATAGGTATATTACTATTTTTATAACCAAAAAATAACCGTAAAATATTTATAGAACCTCTAACCCATGGATAATTGCAAATAATTATATTGAGGTGATCACATGGCACAGTTAACTGGAGGACAACAACAACCAGTTCTTATTCTACCTGAAGGTACAAGCAGATACCTTGGAAGAGACGCCCAGAGGATGAACATACTAGCAGGTAAAGTATTAGCAGAAACCGTTAGAACAACCCTTGGCCCTAAGGGAATGGATAAGATGCTCGTAGACTCCCTGGGGGATATCGTAGTAACAAATGACGGTGTCACGATCTTAAAGGAAATGGACATAGAGCACCCAGCAGCTAAAATGCTGGTAGAAGTTGCCAAAACACAAGAAGACGAAGTAGGAGACGGTACAACAACAGCAGTCATAATAGCAGGCGACCTTTTAAAGAAAGCAGAAGAATTACTTGACATGGACATACACCCCACCATAATAGCAATGGGTTACAGGCAAGCAGCCAAAAAAGCCCAAGAAATCTTAGAGTCAATAGCAATAAATGCAAGCGACAAAGACACACTAATAAAAGTTGCAATGACAGCAATGACAGGAAAAGGGACCGAAAAAGCCAGAAGACCATTAGCCGAGCTTGTTGTAGATGCAGTTAAACAAGTAGAAGAAAACGGAGAAGTAGACAAAGACCATATAAAAATAGAAAAGAAAGAAGGCGGCAGCGTAGACGACTCAATGCTAGTACAAGGAGTAATAATCGACAAAGAAAGAGTACACCCAGGCATGCCAAAGAAAGTTGAAAACGCCAAAATAGCATTACTCAACTGTCCAATAGAAGTTAAAGAAACAGAAGTTGACGCTGAAATAAGAATCACAGACCCATCACAAATGCAAGCCTTCATCGAACAAGAAGAAAAAATGATAAAAGACATGGTAGACAAGATAGTGAGCACAGGAGCCAACGTACTATTCTGCCAAAAAGGCATCGACGACCTAGCACAACACTACCTAGCAAAAGCTGGCGTACTCGCCGTCAGAAGAGTTAAAAAATCAGACATCGAAAAACTATCAAAGGCAACCGGCGGAAAAATAGTCACAAACATCGAAGACCTCAGCGAAGAAGACCTTGGAAACGCAGGAAAAGTCGTGGAGAAGAAAATTTCAGGAGAAGAGATGATATTCGTAGAAGAATGCAAAGAACCCAAAGCAGTCACCATACTCGTAAGAGGATCCACAGAACATGTTGTAAGTGAAGTGGAGAGAGCCATTGAAGATGCTATTGGTGTGGTTTCTGCGACTGTTGAGGATGAGAAGGTTGTTGCTGGTGGTGGGGCTCCTGAGGTTGAGATTGCTAAGAGGCTTAAGGATTATAGTGAGTCTATTAGTGGCAGGGA